>NZ_JARWOP010000227.1 GCF_029868745.1 Nocardia wallacei
CCCCCCCCGGCCCCCCCCCCGTGCGGGCCCCGGGGGGGGCCCCGGGGGGGTGGTTGCCCCCCCCCTTTGGCGCGCAGTAGCCGCGGGGGGCACCCGCCCCCGGGGCGGGCCCCCCGCCCGCCGCGCCCACCCCCGCGATCGCGGTACACAGCCCGGCCACACCGAATGCGATGCGTTTCATCCCTGCTCCGTTCTGGACCGGCGCCCGGCGCCGGATCGGTGGTCACCGACGAGCAACGTGCCGGATACTCTAACCCCGATCCGGGACGCGGCACCGGCGACACGATCGATTCCGCGCTTCCTCCCCCACCGCGGCGACATCGTGGAATGATGCCGGGCGAAATCGTCCCCGCGTTCCGACTCCAAGGAGAACCGCCCCGGTGAGTAGTGTTCCGCAATTCCCACAGCCCGAGACCGACCGAAACAGCACCCCGGTTCGCAAGCAGCGCAAGGCGTTGCGGCGGGCGGGCCTCGTCGCGGCGGGCGTGGCGATCGCGATCCTCGTCACCGGGCGGGCCGCCGCGGCGCCCGAGCCGCTGCACACCAGCGCACCCGGCTGCATGACCTCCTCCGGCGCACAGCCCAACGGCAAGCAGTGGCCCGCCGAGCCCGCGCTGACGATCGATCCGGGCTATCCGTACGCGGCCACGCTGCAGACGAACTGCGGCGCCATCGCCGTCGATCTCGACGCCGCGCGCGCCCCGCGCACGGTCAATTCCTTCGTCTTCCTTTCCGGCGAGCAGTATTTCGATCACACCCGCTGCCACCGCCTCACCACCGAGGGCATCTTCGTGCTGCAGTGCGGCGATCCCACCGGCACCGGCAGCGGCGGCCCGGGCTACCGCTTCGACGACGAGAACCTGGCCGGGGCCACCTATCCCGCCGGCACCGTGGCGATGGCCAATGCCGGGCCGAACACCAATGGCAGCCAGTTCTTCCTGGTCTATTCCGACAGCCGCCTGCCCGCGAACTACACGCCGTTCGGCCGGGTGAGCGCCGGGATGGACGTGCTGCAGAACATCGCCGCGGGCGGCACCAAGGACGGCTCCGGCGACGGCGCGCCGTCCACCGATGTCGTCTTCGAAAGCGTGACGGCGCAGCACAATTGAGTCGACGCGGGAGGCGGCAGTGCCGCCTTCCGCCACACCGGTCAGCCCAGGCGCAGCATGCCGTCCCAGGCCCGCGACCAGGGTTCGCGCGGGCCGTCGCAGCGCCAGATGGTCACGTCGCGGGTGACGCCGGGCATACCCAGCCGGGCATCCACGCGGCCGACCGCACGCACCTCGGCGAACCGCGACCGCAGATCGGACTCGTCGCCGCCGACCCAGAGCACCGTCGTCGCGGCGTCCGGCGGGGCGCCGAAGTAGCCGAAACCGCGGTTCGGGCTGTACACGGCGGGCAGGCCCGTCTCGTCCCGGTCGACATCGAGCGCGGCGGCCTGCCAGTAACCGTCGGCGACCACGACGACATGGGATCGTTGCGGGTCCGGGATGGACCGGTAGGCGTCGCGCACCCCCGCGCGCAGTTCCGGCCAGCCGAATTTCCCGTACAGCCCGATGGCCAGCCCCGCCGACGCGTCGTCACCGGCCGGGGTGATCTCCGACTCCGGCTGCCACGGCAGCGACCACACCACCACGAGCACCGAGGCCACCGCGAGCGATACCGCGGGCACCCGCCGCCACCGGCCCGGACGGCTCGTCCACCACACCGCCCCGGCGCTCATCACGACGGCATACGTCCCGACGACGTAGTAGGGCCGCCCGTTCATCGCCACGAAGGCCACCGTCAGCAGCGGCAACGCCAGACCCAGAAAACGATACGGGCGCAACGGTTCCCAGCGCAGCAGAGCCCAGCTGCCACCCACGACGAACAGCACGCCGAGCACACCGGCCAGCAGCAGGGCGAGCGGGACGAACGTCCACCGGCCGCCGACGGTACCCTGCTCCGCCGCGACTTGGGCGCCCATGCCGAGCTGCGGCCAACCGTGCCGCGCCTGCCACACCAGGCTGGGCACCATCGTCACCGCGACCAGCGCGGCGCCCCACCACAGCGCCGGGCGGCGCAGCAGTTCCCGGGGACCGAACACCAGCGCCCCGACCGCGATCGCGGCCCAGAGGAACGGCGACAGCCACTTCACCTGCATATCGATCGCCGTCACCACCGCGGCCCACAGCAGCAGGTGGTCGCGGCGGGTGCGGGCCCACCGCACCACCAGCCAGCCGATGACCACCCACAGCGCGGTGTCGATGGCGTTGGTGGACAGCTGCGTGCCCTGTACCAACAGGAACGGCGATCCGGCGTAGGCGATGGCGGACAGCGTCTGCGCGCCGCGGGACCCGCCGAACTCGCGCGCGAGCTGCGCGCACACCACGATCGCCGCGAGGGTCACCAGGACGGCCGGAATGCGTTGCGCCACCAGCGAACCCGGCGCTACCAGGTCCATCAGCCGGGCGATCGCGGGCAGCGCCGGGCCCTGGTCGGCGTAGCTCGCCGCGAGCCGCCGCCCGGCGGAGAGGAAGTACAGTTCGTCGCCGAAGAAGCCGTACCGGCCGATGGACAGCAGCAGCGCCACCGCGGCGGCCGCGACCACCAGCGTGATCGGCACGGTCGCGAAAGGTGGCGGTTCGTCTCGCGAAACCGACTGTGGCGCGGCGGTATTCACCGTGGTCGTCATTGTCGGGCCTCCTTCCGGGTGGCCAGATCGTAGATCCGGCGCACGTGTGCCGAGTAACTCGTCATATCGAAATCCGCGGAGTGGATCGCCCGCCCGGCCGCGCCGTCGATGGAGTCGCGGATCGAGGCGGCCATGGCGACGGGATCGAATTCGCCGAACACCCCGGACCGCTGACCCTCGACCATCAGGTCCACCAGCGGTTGCATGATCTCCTGCTCGCCCTCGCCACCGGCGAACCGCGGCCGCCCGTCCGCGTCGCGCAGGTTGAGCACGACATCCATCAGCGCGGCAACGTAGGCGCGGTTGTCGTCGATGAACGCCAGATTCGCTCGGATATAGGCGAGCAGCTTGTCCCGGGGCCCCTCGGCGGCCTCCACCGCCGGCGCGATCCGCTCGGCGCCCAAGACGTACAGCTGGACCACCAGCTGCGCCATCAGGTCGTCCTTGCCGTCGAAGTGGTAGGAGATGACGCCCTTGGAGATCCCCGCCTGCTTGGCGATGCGCGCGAGCGAGGCGTTGCCGTAACCGAATTCGGAGATCACCTCGACCGCGGCGGCGATGATCTGCCGCCGCCGCGCCTCCTCGATGAACGTCCGCTGTTGGCCATCCGGACTATTTTCTGGCCGCATGGCCAAACTTTAGCGCGAGCGGTCAGACGGTGTCATCCCCATACTTCCGGTGGCTCAGACCGGTGCGCCCGCCCACCAGCGATCGAGCAGGTCGCGGCCGGAATGCCCGCCCAGCGCCAGCAGCTGACAGAAATCCCGGCCGGGGTCCTCGAAGGTCACGGTGAGGGCGCCGGCGGGTTCGCCGCGCGGGTTGACCAGGTCGCCCCACTCGATGCGGCCCGCGCCCGACAGCCGCTGCCAGCGCTCGTCGCCTCGAAAGGTGGTGCCGCGCTGGTAGACCGGGTCTTGCACGCGCACACGTTCGGAATTGCAGCGCACGACCAGCACTTCGATCGGATTCTTGTCGCCGTTGCAGTTCAGCCGGGTGTCGCCGGTCACGGGAACGGTGACGTCGGCCGGGCGCTGGTCCTCACCCAGCGCCACGCACCGAATGCCCTGATACCCGGCGGCATCGGGAGTCGGCGGCAGCAAGCCGGGGAAGGCCTGCGTCATATAGGTGTGACTGCCCCACGTGTTGCGTGCCGCTGCCGTCGTCGTCGCTGCCGGGCGCGGCGGCGAGATGGTGGTCGTGGACGCCGCCGCCACAGTCTCGTCGGTGGAATTCCGGGTCAGCGCAACGACACTCGCCACCACCGCGACAAGCGCCAGCAGCAGGGCGCCCGCGACCAGTAGTCCGCGCCGTCGTCCCGGCGCGGCCGCGGGCGGCGGGGCGGACGGCCGCGGAGCGGGCGGAACCGGGGCACGCGGCGCGCCGAACGCGGCCGCCGCGTCGGCGGCGAGCGCACCACAGCTCGGGTACCGCTGGTCGGGATGCTTCGCCAGCGCCCGGGCGACGACCGCGTCGATCGCGGGCGGGAGTTCGGGCCGGATCGCCGTGGGGCGCGGGGGCGGGTCCTCGAGGTGCGCGTGCAGCACGGCCGCCGCGGTGGCGCGCGGAAACGGCTTCGCGCCGGTGAGCAGCTCGTAGAGCGTGCAGCCGAGCGCGTAGACGTCGGCGCGGTGATCGACCCGGTCCGCCATGAGTTGTTCCGGCGCGGCGTAGGCGATGGTCGCCACCACCGCGCCGGTCTCGGTGAGCACGGTGGGGTCGCCCACGGAGCGGCCGATGCCGAAGTCGGACACCAGGACTCGGTCCGGCTGACCGGCGCGGGAGCCGATCAGGATATTGCCCGGCTTCACGTCACGGTGCACCAGACCGGCCCGGTGCGCCTCGTCCAGGCCGCGCGCCGCCTGTTCCACGATCGACACCGCGCGCCAGGGCGCAAGCATCGCGCCGCCACGCACCAGGCCCGCCGCGTCGCCGCCCTCGACATACTGCATGGCGATCCAGAGCCGGCCGTCCTCGACGCCGCGATCGTGCACGGCCACGATATTCGGATGGTTCAGCCGCGCCACCAGTTCGGCCTCGCGCACGAACCGGGCCCGGTACTCCGCGTCGGCACTGTGGTCGGCCGACAGCACCTTCACCGCGTCGCGGCGCGGCAGTCGCGGATGCCGGGCCACGTACACCGTGCCCATCCCGCCGCCGCCGAGCACCCGCTCGATCACGTACCCCGCGAAGACCGTGCCGGGAATCAGCCTGTCCCGCATCACTGCTCGCTTCGCGCCAGCAGCAGGTACTGCGCCGAGATCTTGTGGTGGGCGTCGGCGAGGGTGCGGGCGAACACGACCGCCTCGTACCTGCCGTAGAGCATCCGGCACGCGAACCGCGGCCCGAACTGCAAGCCGGACAACGACTCCATGCACCGTGCGTCCGGAACGCCTGCGGGCGAGGCGGTCTGCCGCTGGCCGGGTTCGGTCAGCTCATCAACCGCGTCGTCGTACTCCCGGCGCGCGGCGACCGCGTCGGGCAGGCGCAACAGGGTGTGCTGCCCGTTGAGCGCGAGGACCATACCGATGCCCTCGGCGGGCCGCTGCCAGCTGCCCCACCGGTGCGAGGCCCGCGGTCCCAGCACGATGCCGGACGCGGTGACACTGGTCAGCCACCCCGCGTTCGGATCGTTGCGCCGGGTGATCACCGCGGGCCACGGCCACACCCCGGGCGCCTCCGGCAGCAGGCGGGCGAGCATGCCGTCGGTGTCGAGGGGCAGCGTGGCGAACCGGTCCGGCGGCGTGGGCCGGAAGTCGGCCAGCCGCGCGCGCTGCGCGGTGAACGCCGAGCCCGCCATCCGGCGCAGCGCATCCAGGTCGGTGGACCGCTCCCCCGCGAGCACGCTGATCACGAAGGGCCCCACGGCCGTGGTCGCGGCCAACGTCGGCGCGGTCGGCCGCCAATGCCCGTGTGCCTCAGGGTGTTCGGGAATCGGCACCGGGACGTTCTCCGGGCTGACGGCGGCGTCGACGGCGTCGATCTCGGTGGCCGCCGACCGGGCCGCGTCGTCGTCGGGGAACCGCAACAGCAGCACGGTCAGCAGCCGCGCCCGGCCTACAGCCACCTCCGCGGGGATCCCGGTGTCCATGCCGCCCACGGAGAATCCGGCCAGCATGCCGCGCCGTTCGAGCACCGCGCGGACCGGCTGCGCGAGGAATCCCGCCTTCGCGGGTGTCGGGATCGGCACCGAGGCGGCGATGCCCAGCCCGAAGGTGAGCGCCGGGTCGATCTCCACCGGGTCGATCACGGCCTCACCCATCCGGACCGATTCCAGTACCCGCCCGTACTTCTCGTTGTCGTTGGGCGGCGCGACCAGTGGCGTCACACCGTAGGGACCGATATCGACGGCCGCGCGATCGGGCGCCATGCGGACGGGACTGCCCGCGACGGTGCAACCAGTCGCCAGCAGCAGTACCGCACCCAGCGCCGAGACGACCGCCCGGTAGCGCACGTGCACACGTGGCACCGTGTCTCCCCTCTTCCCCGCCCCCGCGCGCCCGGTCATACCGGCACTCCCGGCCACCAGCGCGCGTGCAGCTCGGCCGCCGAGACCCGCCCGCTGATCTGCAGCTTGCAGAAGTTGCGGGCCGCGTCGTCGAAGAACACCTCGACTCGGCCGACGCGCGCGCCTTCGGTGTTCTGGTAGTCGCCCCATCGCACCTGGCCCGATCCGGTCGGCCGGGACCACCTCTCACCGCCGACGGCCCAGTCCGCCGGACGAGGGCTCACCCGGGACCGATCGGCCATACATTCGATGACGATCCCCACTATCGGTTCGTTGTTTCCACCGCACATCACGCGGCCGATGCGCGCCGGTTCGTACAGCGACACCGAGTGCAAGCCGTCGTCCACGGGCGTGCAGTGGGTGAGTTCGTCGAAGCCGATTCCGTCCACCGAGACCGGCAGCAGCTGTGGAAAGGCATCCGCCACATAGGCGTACGCGCCCCACAGCGCCGCCTTCAGTTCCGGCGATCGCGCCGCCGTGGAGGTGGCGGGCCCGGCCGTGGACTGTTCGTCGGGTCCGGTCACCGCCCACACGGTCACGGCCACCGCCACCAGCAGCACCGTGACGGCGACGGCCGCGGACCACAGCAGCTGACGGGACGGCCGGTGCGGCGGCGCTGCCGCGTTCGTCTCGACCGCGGCCTCGAGCGCGGCGGCCAGCGCGCCGCCGTCGGGATACCGATCCTCCGGGCGGTCCGCCGTCGCTCGCGCCACCACCGAGTCCAGCGCGGCGGGTACCCAGGGGTTCGCCCGCGACGGGGACGGCACGGGCGCAACGGGATCCGGCGGCGCACCGGTCAGCATCGAGTACAGCGTGCAGCCCAGCGCGTACACGTCGGCGCGGTGGTCCACCGCGCCACCGGCACGCTGCTCGGGCGCCGGGAACGCCACGGGATCGGTTGCGGCGCGGGCGATCCCGTGACCGGTGAGGACCACGTGATCCGGGGCCCCGGGCCGCTCGACAACCCGGATGTCGGAGGGCCGCACATCGCCGTGCCGCAGTCCGGCCCGGTGCGCCTCGCCGAGCCCGCGGGCCACCGCCGCCACGACGCGCGCCGCCCGCGTGATGTCCACGCCCGCACTGTCGGTCATCGCCGCGGCGTCGACTCCGTCGACGTACTGCGTGGCGATCCACAAGCGGCCGTCGTAGACACCGGCGTCGAACACGGCGGCCAGGTTCGGGTGCCGGATCGCCGCCGCCCGCTCGGCCGTGCGCCGGTATCGGTCCCGGAATTCGTCGTCGTGGCCGCTGGCGCGAAGGGTGATCTCGTCCAGCCGGCCGGAGCTCTGCTCGCGCGCCTCGAAAACCGTTGCGCCGCCGCGGTCGCCGAGCCGGCGGCCCAGCCGGTACCCGCCGATGACCGTGCCCTCATCGAGCGTCATGCGCCCTCCGTCCCGGGAAATCCGCCATCGTCACAGCGGTGCATCGCGCCACCACCGGTCCATGACCTCCTGCCCGGAGGCGCCGCCCCAGACATGGATCTGACAGTAATTGCGTGCCGGATCGTCGAATTGGATCTGTACGACGCCCTGCCGCGGATCGGCCACGTCCGACCACATGACCCGGCCCGTGCCGGTGGGGCGCTCCCAGCGTTCGTCACCCACGACCGCCACGTCCGTATACGCGTGCACCGTCGTGGGCGTGCGATTCGCATTGCACATGACCCCTACCGAGTCGACCGGATTCTTGTTCCCCTGGCACGACAGCATGGCCCGGCCGTTGTACGGCTTGCCGACGAGAGGCACCTGCTTCATCTGCTCGTCGACCACCACGCATCGGAGCCCTTGATATCCACCCGCAACGGGACTGGCGGGCAACAGATTCGGGAAGGGCTGCACGATGTAGTCGTACTCGCCCCACGACAACGGGCTGTTCCCGGTCGGCGGCGGGCGCTCGGACGTGGCGCGCACCGAGGTCACCGCGGTATCGGACGCCGGGACCGCGACGGGCGGCGCGGTCGTATCTCTCGTCGCCGCGACCACACCCGCGGCCACCACCGTGACGACGACGGCGAACAACGCCATCGCCCAGTACAGCCGCCGCCGCACCGGCCCGCGCGACGCCGCAACCGGGACGGACACCGGGGCGTACCGGGGCGCCCCGCCACCGGCGGCCGACGTCACATCGGCCGCCAGCGCGCCGCAGCTCGGGTAGCGGTCGGCCGGATTCTTCGCCAGCGCCCGCGCCACGATCGCGTCGAACACCGGCGGCAGGCCGGGCATGTGCGCGGTCGGGCGCGGCGGCGGATCGGCGAGATGGGCGTGCAGCACCGCCGCCGGGGTCGGGCGCGGGAACGGCTTTGTGCCGGTGAGCAATTCGTACAGCGTGCAGCCCAGCGCGTATACATCGGCCCGGTGGTCGACGGCCGCGCCGGTGATCTGCTCGGGCGCGGCGTAGGCCACCGTCGCCAGCACCGAACCCGTCTCGGTCAGCCCGGCGGTGTCGGTGGCGCCCCGAGCGATACCGAAGTCCGAGACGTACACCCGCGGCAACTGCTCCGCACCGCGCGGCTCGAGCAGCAGATTCGCCGGTTTCACGTCGCGGTGCAGCAGGCCCGCGCGATGGGCCTCGTCCAGGCCGCGGGCCGCCTCGGTGACGATGTGCGCCGCGAGCCGTGGCTCGAGCCCGCCGGGTGTGCGGCGCAACGCCTCCGCGGCGTCGATGCCGTCGACGAGTTGCATGGCGATCCAGAGGTAACCGTGCTCGACGCCCCGGTCGCGCACCGCCACGATATTCGGATGGTCCAGGCGCGCGGCCAATTCCGCCTCGCGGGCGAACCGGGCGCGGTATTCGGGGTCCTTGCCGAGTTCTCCCGGCAGCACCTTCACGGCGTCGAAGCGGGGCAGTCGCGGGTGCGCGGCCAGGTAGACCGTGCCCATCCCGCCGGAACCGAGGGTTCGCTCGATCCGGTACCCGGCGAAAACCACTCCGGGAGGCAATGTTTCGGACATCAGCTAGCCGCCGTTCACCAACAGTCCGTATTGTGCCGCCGTCTTCTGCTGTGTCGTCTTCAACTCCCGGCCGACGATCGCCGCGGTGTACCGGTCGTGCACCAATCGGCAGATGAACCTCGTCATCTTCAGGGCGTCCGGTTGCGCGCTCTCCCAGCACACCGAGTCGGGTACGCCGCCGGGAGCGGGCGCGGGCCGCAGGCCGGTCTGCGCGGTGTCCTTGCGCCTCGACTCGTCGAAGGCGCGCCGGGCCGCCGCGGGGTCCGCGTACCGCATGAGCGCGTTGAAGCCGTTGTTCGCCATCAGCTCGACCGGGTGATCGTGCTGCTTGCGGCCGCCCCACAACCACGCCGCGCGCGTCCCGTAGACCACGCCCCGGCCCAGCACCAGTGCGTTCCAGCCCGCGTCGAGATCCTTGCTCGTGCTCATCACGGCCGGATACGACCACCGGCCCGGCGCGTCGGGCACCATCCGGCGGACCATGCCGTCAAGGTCCAGCGGCAGCGCCGCCAACCGGTCGCGCGGGGTGGCCACGAAGTCGCGCAGGCGGGCGAACTGCGCGTCGAACGCCTTCGCCGCCAGACCGGTGAGGACCGCCGCGTCCGGTGCGGTGTGGCCGGCGAGCACACTGACGACGTAGTCGCCCTGCGCGATCGTGGCCGCCAGGGTCGGTACGGTGGGCCGCCAATGGGCATGTGCCGCAGGGTGTCCCGGAATCGGCACCGGCACGTTCTCGGGATTGACGGCGGCGTCGACCGCGTCGATGTCGCCCGCCGCGCGCTGCGCCGCGGCCGCGTCCGGGAAGCGCAGCACGATCGTGGTCAGCAGGCGCGAACGACCCACCACCGGACGGCCCGACGGGATATCGACGTCGGCCCCCGCGGCCGCGGCACCGGCCAGCATGCCGTCGCGCTCGAGCACCGGACGCACCGGATTGGCCAGCAGCACTGCCGCATTGGCCGGTGCGGGCAGCGGCATCATCGGCGAGGCGCCCAGCAGGTGGGTCAGCGCCGCATCGGCTTCGGCCGGGTCGATCAGCACCTCGGCCATCCGCATCGATTCCAGCACGCGGCCGTAGTGCTCGTTGCCGTTGGCCGGCTCGTCGAGCGGTGCGACGCTGTAGGCGCCGGCATCGAGCGATCGCGGATCGGGGTACGCCGCGTGCGGACGCCCGTCGGTCGCGCAACCCGCGACGAGCAGCAGTGTGAACAAGACGATTCCGACCCTCACAGCGGCGCCTCCGGCCACCAGAGGCGGCGCAGTTCGGCGCCGGTGGTCACGTCGCCGAGCACATGCATCCGGCAGAAGTTGCGGTCGGGATCGTCGAAGTACACGTCGAGCACGCCCACCGCGGGCCGGTTCAGGCGCTCCGCCGGGGAGCCGGTGAAATTCTCGGTGCCCCAGAACAAGTGGCCCGTCCCCGTCGGGCGAGCCCAGGCCTCGTCGCCCTCGACGGCGGCGAACGAGCGGTTCGGCGCGATCGGCGACCGGTCGGCGTTGCAGGTGACGTCCACCTGCAGGGCCGGATCCAGATTGCCCAGGCACAGCAGATGACCCACCGGCACCGCGGCGTCGAGATCGCCGACCTCGCCACCCGCGAGGATCGGCGTGCAGCTGGTCAGTTCCTGATAGCCCACGCCGTACGGGCTCGGCGGCAGCAGATCCGGAAACGTCTGCGGGATATACGCGTACGTGCCCCACTGGCTCGGCTCGATCGTGCCCGTCACCGGACGGTGGTCCGCGCGGGACGGTGCGCCGGACTCGGAGCTCCGCAGCCCGTACACCACGGCCGCGACCACGACGACGAGCGCGACCACCGCGGCGAGCGCGACCATCCGGCCCGGTCGCCGTCCGGCCGTTCCGTGCCCGGCCGCCGCCGCCCGCGCGGCGGCCGCGAGTTCGCCGCAGGTGGCGAACCGGTCGCCGGGTTTCTTCGCCATCGCCTTGGCGACGACAGCGTCGAAGGCCGCCGGGATCCGCGGGTTGCGTTCGGACGGGCGCGGGGGTGGTTCGTGCAGGTGCGCGTACATCACCGAACCCGGGCTGTGGCGCGGGAACGGCACCGAGCCGGTGAGCATCTGGTACAGCGTGCAACCCAGCGCGTAGATGTCTGCGCGGTGATCCACCGGTTCGCCGCTGAGTTGCTCCGGCGCGGCGTAGGCCAGCGTGGCCGAGAGCCCGCCGGGACCGGCGAGCGTCGTGGAGTCGTCGGCCGGGCGCGCGATGCCGAAGTCGGTGACCAGTACGCGGTCCGCGCCGCCGGGTTGCTCGGCGACCAGGATGTTGGCGGGCTTCACGTCGCGGTGCAGCAGCCCGGCCCGATGGATCTCGTCGAGCCCCTCGGCCGCCTCGGACAGGATGCGCACCACGCGGGCCACGTCCAGCACGGCCGGGCCGCGGCGGATCAGATCGCCCAGATCGCCGCCGTCGACGTACTGCATCGCGATCCACAGCCGGCCCTCGTCCTCGCCGCGGTCGCGGACCGCCACCAGGTTCGGATGCTGCAATCCCGCCGCGATCTCGGCCTCGCGCAGGAAACGCGCGCGAAAAGCGGCATCGTCGGCATGCGATTCCGCCAGCACCTTCACCGCGTCCTTGCGCGGCAGCCGCGGATGCTGGGCCAGATAGACCGTGCCCATCGCGCCCGAGCCCAGCTTGCGCTCGATGCGATACCCCGCGAAGGACGCGTGCTCGGCGACGTCCATCGAGCCTCCCCTCCCCGTGATCCAGTTGTGGGCAACAGCCGCAACCCGAAAGGTGTTGCGGCGCAGTTGCCCCCGCCCCATCCGATTCTTCTGCGGGCACGATACCTTGCAATCCGAGTTTTCGCCCCACCCCATTTTCACCAGCACCGGCAACACGAAGGGCCGCGCTTCCTGCGGGA
>NZ_JARWOP010000228.1 GCF_029868745.1 Nocardia wallacei
GCGACCGCCTGCAAGGTCAGAGCGCCGTAACCGCGCAGGGCATCCAGGCGCGCCGCCGCTCCCCCCCGCCCGGCCGGCACCCCCACACCCAAAACCCCCGCCCCCCGCGGGGGCGGGGGCCCCCGGTTCGGATCTGTTCGATGTAGGGCCGGAGGGAAAACCCCGCCCTGCGTGTGGGTTTCGGATGTTCAGGCCGCCGGCTCGGTCTGACCGCCGCCGAGCACCTCGTCGACGACCCGCTGCGTCGCCTTCTGGAACGCCAGTGCCCCGGACAGGTCGGCATCGTCCACGTAGTTCACCGCGGCGGTCACGGTCTTGCTGCCGTCGGCCATGCTGTACATCAGCGCCGCGTGGCCACCGTGGCCGCCGTTGTGGCTGATGATGGTGCCGGCGGCGGTCTCCTGCACGAACACTCCCAGGCCGTAACCGACCTTGGTCTCGGGCGTGAACATTTCGTCCAGCAGCGCGGGCGGCAGCAGCTTGCCACCCACCAGTGCGGAGATGAAGGTGTGCAGGTCCTGGGTGGTCGAGATCATGTCACCACCGCTGGAGATCCAGGACGGGTTCGAGCTGGTGACGTCGACTGTCTTCTCCTCGCCGCCGTCCTCGTACCGATAGAAGGCGTGGGCGTGCGGCTCGGGGAGTTCGGTCTGGGTCGTCGGCGCCACGGTGCCCGACAGGCCGAGCGGCCCAATGATCAGCCGCTGCATCTCCGCGCTGAACGAGCGGTCGGTGACCTTCTCGATCAGCAGCCGGGCCAGCACGTAGTTGGTGTTGGCATAGCTCCAGTCCGTTCCCGGCTCGAACCGCGCCGGCTTGGACAACGCCAGCCGGACCAGTTCCTCCGGCTGGTAGGTCTTGAACCGGTTCTCCACCCACTCCTTGCCGCCCCATGCGATCCCCGCCGCGAATGTCCCGTCCTCGAGCAGCTCGCCGGTGTGGTTGAACACTCCGCTGGTGTGCTGCAACAACATTCGCACGGTGATCCGCTGGTCCAGCTCGAACTCGGGCAGATAGTCGACCACCGGGGTGTCCAGCTCGATCTTGCCTTCGGCCACCAGTTGCAGGACCAGGGTCGCGGTGAAGGTCTTGGTGTTGCTGCCGATCCGGACGTGTCCGTCGATCGGCGGCGCGGCAGTCTCGCCCAGCCTGCTCACCCCGGCGCTGCCGACCCACTCACCCTGCTCATCGTTCACGCGCATCGACAACCCGACGAAACCGGTCCCGACGATCTCCTCGATGAGCTGCTGAAGTTCCGGGCGCTCCTGTCCGGCAACGGTATTCGGCACGGGGGCGTCGAGGGCACCGGTGATCTTGCCGGTCATCGCGGCCAGGCCGGGCTCATCCCGGTACTGCTGGGTCGCCGCCTCGATGGCGACGAGCACGGTGCTGCGGAAGTTGCCGGCCTCGGCCGGATCCTGCTTCCCCAGCAGGGCCATGGCCGCGGTCAGGGCGGGCAGCACCTGGTCGGCGAGTTCGGCGACGGTCTTGCCCCGCAGATCGATGTCCTTCGACTTCGCGGCGAGCACGTGCCCGACCGGGCCGGTCGCGGAGTACAGGGCGGTCGTCCCGGCAGTGGCGATCTTGTGGGCCTTGCCACCGGCGGCGGCCAGCAGCGAGACGGCGCCGTAAGCGGCCGTCCGCAGGGTGGCCTTGTCCTGGTCGGTCAGGGTGATCGTCATCGTGGTGCTCCTTGAATCTGTGCTGTCCGGGTCGGTACGAGAACAACAGTCGCCCGCCGTCCTGACACCGCACAGTCACCGCGCTGACGCGAGCCTGACACCGGGGGCGCAGTTTCCTCGGTTCTTCGGAAGTCGCTGAACTGCAACAGCTTTCCCGGATCGAACAACGGGCAGCGCCACCCGCGTGATCATCCAACACACCGTGCCGGACCACAGGCCCGCCAAAACCAAAACGCCACCGCTTCCCATGGAAGCGATGGCGTCGATGTCCTACTACACGGCATTGGTTGGCACTGTGTTCTAGTAAGCCACCCGTGGTGGACTTCGTAGGAGGTTACGCCAGGAAGGACTACCTACGGGACCGCTTCCAAGCCCTGAAGGATCGCGTTGCCTCTATCGTGCCGCGCCAGCCCAAACCCGTTGCGCCGCAGCGTCATGCGCTCAAGCGCCGAGTAAGCCAAGACGAGCGCGCTCAGATCGTTGCGAAGTACGAGAGCGGCACCAGCTCCAACCAACTTGTCGCCGACCACAAGCTTGCCAAAGGGACCATCCTCAAGATTCTCCGCGAGGGAGGCGCGACCATCCGTCGCCAAGGTCTGACGGAGCAACAAGTAGCGGACGCGGCGGACTTCTACCGGACAGGTAGCTCCCTCGCCTGGATCGGTGACAAGCTCGGATTCAGCCCCACAACCGTCGGCAAGGCACTTGTCGCTGCGGGTCTGACTCTCCGTGATCCGCATGGGCGTGAACGGCCTACCTTCTGACAGTTCCTCCCCATTGAATCGCTACGCGAGAATACCGTCGGGCGGGCTTCCTGTCGCCTCACGCGATAGCGTTGTACTATCGAGCTTAGTTTGTGCGATAATAAGTATATTATCTAATTGAAGGAGATTTCAGGCTTGGATAATTTCGCAGGCTTCGGCATCAAGGGCTACAAAAGTTATGGTGGTGAGTCGGTCGAATTCATTGGTCCAATGGATAGAATCCACCTACTTGTCGGCAAAAATAATGTAGGGAAGTCAAACACTCTTCGAGCAATGCTCGATGTTATCTCTGCATTCCGAGCAAACCTGTGGTCTAGTGGCGGAGTGCGGGAGCAAGGTCTGTTCAGTAACACTCCACATGGTCAAGGGCCGGACGCTCCTCGTATGGTTAGCATCGGCCTGCGTTTAAACAGGGAAGTCCTTGCACCATTCGCAGATCTTCTAAATACAGATACCAGTCGGGTCTACAACTCGGACATCGCTGACCTGTTCAAAACGGCCCCTTACTCGCGAGGGTATAGCGGAACTTTTTGGGTAGACTTTCATGTCATGCCAAATAGCCAATCGGGAGGCTCAAGCCGAATTACGCTATCGGAAGAACAGTTCAATCTTGGGCTCTCTCAAGTTCCTGACCCAAACGGCTTGGTGGCATGGCTCAACAATGCGGCAAGGAAGATCGCGAGTCAGGCTGGGGCACCCTTTGTGGACTATCAACAGTTGGTGCCTCGGCTGCCGTTTGCAGAAATAGTTCCACAAGTACAGTCTGTCTCGGCCATTCGACAGATCACTGCCCACCCCGAATATGCAAATGAAATGCCGTTCAGTGATGGCAGGGGGCTCGTTTATAAACTGGCAGACCTTCAGCACCCGGCTCTGAGTGTCTATGATGAAGACACGGCCAAATTTGACGCCTTTAGAAGGTTTGTACGAGAAGTTCTAGAGGATCAAAATGCTACGGTAGAAATACCGAGCCAAAAGGACGACCTTTTAATTCGGACAGGAGGAAAGGTATCGTCATATGCAACTCTTGGCACAGGCATTGCAGAGGTAGTGCTGCTTGCAGCCGCCGCAACAAGCTGCAACAAACACCTCATCTGCATGGAGGAGCCCGAGCTGCACCTGCATCCGACGTTGCAACGTAAGCTGATTCAGTATCTATCCCAAGACACGAACAATCGCTACCTCATCTCTACTCATTCGGCAGCGATGTTGAATGCTGAGCTTGCCTCTATTTCTCATGTCACCATAGACGATGACGGGTGGACGCATGTCGATTCGGTCATTTCGCGGCACAGTCTATCCAACGCGGTAGCCGACCTTGGCAATCGAGCATCAGACTTAGTGCAGTCTAATTTTGTTGTTTGGGTCGAAGGGCCAGCCGACCGCATTTACATAGCGCACTGGATAAGCAAGATCGACAACACGCTAATCGAGGGTGTTCATTACTCGATAATGTTCTATGGCGGGTCTATGCTCAATCACCTGACGGTAGATGATGCTGAGGTAAGTGAGTTCATTCAGCTGGCGACGATTAATCGCAACCTTGCTATTGTTATTGACTCTGATAGAAAAGACGCGGACTCTAAGCTAAATGAGACCAAGTCGCGGATTTTAGAGGAGTTGGGCGCTAAGGGCGCAATGGGTTGGGTGACAGACGGTTACACAATTGAGAACTACATTCCGCCAGCGGTTTTGAAGAAAGTCATCGATGATGAATACAAAAGCCAGGAATACAGACTTCCTACTGGGAAGTATAGGTCGCCGCTCGGCAAGACCTTTGTAGGGAAGACGACCAAACCGAGTAAGGTAACTGTTGCTCGTGCTGTCGCAGCAAAGGATCTGTCAGTGGAGCAATGGTCGGAGGATCTGAGGATGCAAGTACAAGAGCTTGCAGCCCGAATCAAAGATGCAAATAGTTAGGTCGCGGAGCTGCTACCCTAAAGCCTGCCACCCCGGCCACGGCCGTTCACCCGCTTGGCCTCGAATACAGGTAATCCGATGGCGGGCTTGGGCTCGCCAATCAGAATCGGATGAAGCTATCTGCACTGCCATCGTCGTCATCCGAAACTCCCGAATATCTCGCAGCAACTCGAAGCCCTCCCAGCGCGTGACGTCATACCCGTAGACATCGCAGAACTCGCGGTACTGTTTCGCACTAATCCAGCCGAACGACCTCCACTTGATCGCCGTGTGTACCAAGTCCCACTCCGGCGGCCCAAACGATGTTCGCTCCAGATCCAGCAGGATCACCCTGCCGTCATCAGCGGCCACAACATTGCCGACCCAGGCGTCGCCGTGAATGACACACCAGGGCAGGCCATTTGGCAGTTCGTCCCACCGCTGGCGCAACTCCGCCAGGTGCTCACGCATCCAATGCCGGTCATCGTCAGGCAGAAAATTTGCTCCGTCGATCCGTTCCTCCAACCGGACGAACGGTGCCACCATGCCGAGGTCGAAGGCGGTGGGCGGCCTCAGACTGTGAAGCTTCTTCAGCGCACCAGCCACCTGTGCGGGCGTGCCGTGATGATGGGGTGGCAGTTCGCGCCAGAACGTGACGGCTCGCCCGTCAACGTCCACTGGCTGTTCGATTCCCGGCACGACCTGCACAGCATCGACACCGGACGCCTCTAGCCACTGGGCGACCATCACTTCACGCACGGCGGCAGCTTGTTGTCCCGGCCGGCTGATCCGTACGACCACGTCGCCACGAAGCCGGTAGATGACATTTTCGGCGTGCCGCAGAAGTTCAGCGTCGGCCGGATCGACTCCAGCTGCAAGACAAGCCGACCGAAGGGCCGCGGACGCTTCATCTTCGGTCGTCTCGCTCATACCCCCGCCACGACACTGTCGATGCGCGTCCGCAGTTCAGCGGCTTCCGTCACTGTTCGATGTTGCTTGGCGTACCTCGCCAGTTCCCGCAGATCATCGGCAGCCCGGCGTGAGCGGATATGTCCCGCGTCCACCAGCGCGGCATTGCCAAACGTGGCGGCTTCGAGCGGATCACCGGTTGCCATGGTGAGCGATGCCAGTTTGATGCCGGAAATCGCACGAGACCGAACATAAGTGTCGGTATGTCCGGTGACAGCAGCCTGGAGCCGCTGCTTCGCTTCGGTGGCAAACCGGCCCTGTACGGCCAGGTCAAACAGGGCATGACCCGTATCGCCGGAGTGCTGGGCAGCGTCGTAGTACGACATCCACGGCGGATCATCCTGTGGCGAGGCCTGAGAAAATGCTTCGTCAGCTTGGCCGACCGCCCACATCGCCTCTTCGACACGGTGAAGCTTCGCCAGTGCACGCGCCCGGGCGGACTGCAACATGGCGCGTTCCGTGGCGGTCAGGCGATCCGAGCGCACCATCGCAAGTTCGATGTAGGTCAGTCCATCGTCGGGATTGCCACACCATATGGCCTGACGGGCCATCGAGGACAGCACTTTGCCTCGAAGGTGCCAGTCGCCAGCCTCTTCGGCGCACGTCCACGCCAGTCGGAACATGCTGCGAGCGTCGGCATGGGCGTAGGCGTCGAAAGCCATGAAGCCTGCCGTGTGGCCGAGGAAACCGACGGCACTCTGAAGCTCGGCTCGGTGGCGCTCCGAGCAGTGCGCGTTGAGCAGGCTGACGGCGTAGCGAAGTTGCGCGCCAACCGCTTCGCGGACAAGCCCGCCGCCGTACGCGTGATCCCAGGTGCTGAACTCGCGGGCAGTTCGGCGGATCTGTTCAATTTCAGTGGCGCCCACCGTCGACGGCACGGGCGTGGGCTGGATCGTGCTGAGTAGTTCCATCAGCGGCGCAGCAGCTCCGGCGGCCGTGACACCAAGCGCGGCGCGGAGAAAATCTTGGCGCTTCACATCATCGAGGGTAGCCGCGGACGCACCGGGCAGCTTGAACCACAACAAGTCTCCAGGAATGCCAAGGATCTGCGCCCATCGGATCAGCTTGGACAGGTACTCGGGTGCTGGCCCCTTCTCCAAGCGGCTGAGCTGGGCTTGCGTCAGGCCGAGCCAGCTGGCAACAAGTTCCTGCGGTAATGTTCTGCCGTGGTACGGATGTGTTCGGTATGCAGCAATAACCCGGCCCATGTGCCACGTCGCGAGCGCATCACGCAGCTGATCTGTCTGCCAGAAACTGAACGGCACCTGCGGCGGCTGTGCCATCTCCTCGCGAAATGTGGCTTCGCAAGGGCCGCAGAAGGTCTGCCCGTTGTAGCTGTTCAGCCGGTTGCCGCAACGTGTGCAATACCGCTGCGGTTTGGGTGCCCGCGTCATCAGCGCCCTCTGTCCGATTGGGTCATACGCCGTTTTCCCTGGTCGGGCGGACATTACCAGCGGTTGGACGCACGGGCTATACGTTCCATGTATATCGCATAACCGCTGGTCATCCGGCGTTGTGGATGACATCACCGACCGACGCGATACGACGCGGGTATGCCCGGAATGCATGGGGGCGGTTGAGGATTCGGCATATCGACGGATTGACCTGATCGGCGACGGTTGAACCCGGTACCCGGTACCAAGCCGACGCCGTTCATATAGACGGCGCACCCGCCCCGGTGAGCCGGGCAGGTGGCGAAAGCCCTTGGTGCTGGGTGCCTCTGACGACATCACTTCGAGAGGTACCAGCCCATGCCGTACAGCACGCTCGCCATCCACCAACTCGCCAACATGACCGAGCAGGAAACCCATCTGGCGCCAGATGCACCGTTCACCGTCCGACAGGCGCATACTGTGATGCAGTTCCACGTGGCCTGCCGTGCCAAGAAATGCCCCCGTAAAGCGGCGGCGCTTCAGGCTCTGAGCGACGCCGGCCGGGTCGTGCCCTCCACGAGCAAACCCCGGTGAAGGGTCTTGTCGCCGTGATGACCGAGCTGCCCCTGTTTCCGAACGCCGAGCATCTCCAACGAGCTTTTCGTGGTGACGTGGTGACGTCGCCGTTGGTCACGCTGACTGACGCCGCCTCGGCCATGATCCCCGTGCACTACAAGCGGCGCGACGCTATCCGCCAGCTCAACGAGCCGGATTTGTTGTCCTCCAACGCTCTTCGGCAAATGGTCAAGAACTACAACGCCGCCGAAGTCCAACTGGCCACACTCGCCGCTGCGATTGACCAGATCGTGGCCTCGGTACTCCGCAGTCGAAAGCATGTCGCCGGGGTCTGGCACACCGAAACTGTCGGCTTGGTCGTTTCGCGCTTGGCCGAACTC
Source organism: Nocardia wallacei (assembly GCF_029868745.1). Taxonomy (GTDB): domain Bacteria; phylum Actinomycetota; class Actinomycetes; order Mycobacteriales; family Mycobacteriaceae; genus Nocardia; species Nocardia wallacei_B. The sequence goes on from NZ_JARWOP010000228.1 coordinate 7,644, forward strand.
TGGCTGAACTACCTGGACAGCCAAGCACACGAAGACGCCTACTGGGTGGCTCGGATGAGCGACGCCTACAACTGCCTAGTCGCGGAGCTGACAACGGGGCGGCGACTGCCGCCGGATATGTGAGCGGGGGTCGCAGTGCCAGAACCCTTGAGCCACAAGACATTCGTCCAGGCGGACGGCAAACTGGCCGAGTTCATGTGCCAGGCGCATTTGCTGGAGCTGACCGTCCCGCGGGCGTGGGAACTGCGGGAGATTCATCAGCACCACCATCCAGATGAGTGTGTCGTGCACCTGGAGGCGGCGTATTTGCTGCTGGTCGAGGACGACTGCTGAGTGATGGGACTTTTCGTCTGGATTTTATGGCCAGGCTCGGTGATCTTCACGGCTGTGCTGTGTTACCGGATCGGGGCCTACTGGAGTTCGGACGAGCATCCCGGTCGGCACCGAGCCGGGAGGATGCCGAACCAGGATCCATGGGACGAGGAACGCAGCGAGACCGAGGAGGAAGGCGTCCGGCCATTGCCGCCGCGCCCAGTGCGCTGGTGGAGCGATGAGGATGATACGGAGGTGTTGCTACATTCTCATACTTATCACTACCGCCACCGGAAAGGAGGTACTTATGAACCGATCCAACGTTTTACCAAACTCTTACATCGCTCAGGCGTCTTGTGCCACGGCGTGAGATCACCTACGACGAAGCAATCATTATCGTCGAGCAGCAAGCCAATCGCCTCGCCGCCGCGTGGGGCAATCGCCCCATTCAGGAGAGTGACATCCTCAACCTGACGCGGCTCGATATTTTCCGCGCAGATTTTGGCAACCAATCGACGCGCGGCAACGATCTCCACTCCGGTGTCAGCCGCTACCATAACGGCCGCTGGATGATCTGGCTTGATGCCTCCGAAGCTGAAGCGCGTCAACGCTTTACGATCTGTCATGAACTCAAACACATACTCGATTGGCTATACCAATCGAGCTACAAAAACCTCAGTCAACGAGAAATCGAGTGGATATGCGACCACTTCGCTGGCTGTCTGCTGATGAGCAAAGTATCCATCTATCGCCTGTGGGGCGATGGCCTACGAACACCTGAAGCGTTGGCGGCAGTTTGTCGAGTTTCCCTTGCGGCCATGAAGGTTCGATTGAGAATCCTGCGTCTGCCGATAAACAATGGTGCGAGCGGTTCGTATTTCTGCCGTACCGACTACCGAGAACATATTTATCAACCATCGACACTTAGACAAATGGGGGTAGCTGCATGAGCACGAAGAAACGAACCTCGGCCGATCTGCTGCGTGGCCTTGCACCGCAACGCGCCGATGATCTCGACCCAACCCGCCGACACAAAGCAATCTCACTGTTGCGGGTATCCACCGAGCGTCAGACTCACACTGCCACGGATATTGACGAAGACGGCTTGTCTATCGCCACCCAGCGCGACCACAACAATGCTAAGGCTGAAGCCCTAAACTCTGACGTAGAAAAAGAGTTCATCGAGCCGGGCTACTCCGGTAAGACGATCGACCAGCGCCCGATCATCCGGGAGATTATGGAGTATCTGCAAGAGCATCCAGACATTGAATACCTGATCGTCTATATGCGCTCGCGAGCTTTCCGCAACCACTTCGATGCCGCCATCCTGCAAGTCCAGCTGCAAAAGATCGGCGTCCGGCTTGTGTCAGCCAAGGAGGACTTCGGTGAAGGCCCGCACGCCGTGGCGATGGAGGGCATGCTCGACATCATGGACGGCTTGCAAAATACCTTGCAGGGCCTCGATATTTCCACGAAGATGCGCCACAAAGTGATCAACGGCGGCACCCTGGGGAAAGCCCGGCTCGGCTATCTCAATGTCACGATCGAGCACGACGGCAAGAAGATCAACACAGTCGATATTGACGAGAAGCGTGCGCCGCTGGTCAAGAAAGCTTTCGAGCTGTATGCCAGCGGTGACTACACGTTGGAACGTCTCGAAGCGACGATGGCCGACCTCGGTTTGACCGCCAGAGCCAACAGTCGGTGGCCGGAACGTCCCGTGACGTTCAAGTGGTTGCACCGGATGCTCCGAGGCCCGTACTACATCGGGTATGTCACCTACAAGGGAGAGGTCTATCAGGGGCGACACGAAGCAATTGTCGAGCCGGAACTGTTCTACCGGGTGCAAGGCGTGATTAATGTCCGGAGCGCCAACGGCCAACGTGACCGGGTGCTGCAGAACTACCTGAAGGGAATTCTCTTCTGCGACCGTTGTGAGCGCAACGAGCGCACCAGCCGTCTCATCTACATCGAGGCCAAGGGGCGGGGCGGCGTCTATAACTACTTCCTGTGCCGGGGCCGCCAAGACGGCGTATGCGACTTGCCGTACCTGCCCGCCGAAGAGGTCGAGGCCGCCATCGTCAACCACTACAAAACCCTCGCCCTGCCACAAGAGTTAATCGCTGACGTGACCCGCATGCTCGACGAGGCCGTGGCCGACCGCCAAGGCAGTGTCCGCGCCATGAACGCCCGACTGAACAAGCGGCTCAAAGATCTGGATGTCAAGGAAGAGCGGCTGCTCGACCTCGCTGCCGACGGCGAACTTCCGCAGGGCAAGATCAAGGCACGCCTCCGCAAGATCGAGATGGAACGCCATAGCGTCCAATCCGGTCTTCTCGGCACCACGGCCGAACTCGCAACCGGCGTCGAAATCGTCAAGACGGCGCTCGAACTCGTCACTGACCCCCATGGGCTCTACGAGCGCTCTCCTGACGACACCCGCCGCTTCATGAACCAGACGTTCTATGAAGCCTTCTACCTCGATGAGAACGGCGTCCGAGCCGACAAGCTCAACCAACCGTTCGACGACTTCCACCGGGCCGCCCGGCTTCACACCGCAGCGACGGGCCAGGCAACGAAAAAGGGCCCCCGCGCTGCGGGGGCCCTTGATGGAAATAATTTGGATTCAACTTCTGGTGAGGAGTGCACCCTGACCGGCGTTTATTCGGTCGCCGGTTCGAGTACGACCTCTATGGTGGAGCTAAGGGGAATCGAACCCCTGACCTTCTCGATGCGAACGAGACGCGCTACCAACTGCGCCATAGCCCCGTGTGGGTCGTTGCCGAACCACGCTGGAGAACTTTAGCAGGTTGGGGTGGGGGTGGCCGAATCGGCTGGTCAGGGGGCTCGCTGCGACTCGTGCCGCGCGGATGGGTGAGAGCTGTGTCACTCGAGGATACGTCTGGTGCGCTCTCGTGTGCATCATACATGTAGTGTGCATGATGCACATTGAAATCTTAGGGCGTTGAGGAGAGCCGGCGTGCAGAAGACAGAACCCGCCAAACATCCGGGGGCGATCCTGGGTGTGATGGCTTTTGCCGGCATTGTCGCGGCGTTGACGCAGACGCTGGTGGTGCCGCTGCTCGGGCAGATGCCGCAACTGCTGCACACCAGTGCGTCGAATGCCACGTGGGTGGTGACCGCGAGTCTGCTGGCCGGTGCTGTGACCACGCCGGTGGCGGGGCGGCTCGGTGATCTGATCGGCAAGCGCCGTGTGCTGCTGGCGTCGGTGGTGCCGTTGGTGGTCGGTTCCGTGATCTGCGCGGTGGCGTCCTCGCTGTGGCCGATGATCATCGGGCGTGTGCTGCAGGGGATGTGCGTGGGGCTGATTCCCGTGGGGATCGCGGCGTTGCGCGATCTGCTGCCGCCGGAGCGGCTCGGCTCGGGGATCGCGCTGATCAGTTCGTCGCTGGGTATCGGTGGTGCGCTCGGGCTGCCGCTGGCGGCCGCGGTCATCGAGTACAGCAACTGGCGGGTGTTGTTCTGGGGTGTTGCCGTGCTGGCCGCGCTCGTGGGCTTGCTGATCTTCGCGGTCATTCCCGCCACTCCGCCCAACGTCGATCGGGGACGTTTCGACGTGCTGGGGGCGATCGGGCTGGGCGCCGCGCTGATCTGCTTGCTGCTCGCGATCTCCAAGGGCGCGTCGTGGGGCTGGGCCAGCGGCCTCACCATCGGGCTGTTCGTCGCCGCGGTCGTGGTGTTGCTGCTGTGGGGGCTGTGGGAACTCCGCAGGCGCGATCCGCTGGTCGATCTGCGCGTTACCGCGCGGCCGCAGGTGCTGCTGACCAATGCCGCCTCGATCGTGGTCGGCATGGCGATGTACGCGCAGTCGCTGATCGTGCCGCAGCTGTTGCAGTTGCCGGAGTCCACCGGGTACGGCCTGGGGCAGTCGATGATGGCTATGGGTCTGTGGATGGCCCCGGCCGGTCTGATGATGATGGCGGTCTCGCCGTTCGGGGCGCGGCTGTCGGCGCTGAGCGGGCCCAAGGTCACGCTGATCGTCGGCTGCATCATCATCGCCGCCGGATACGGGTCGTCGATGGGGCTGATGGGCACCACCTGGGGCCTGCTGGTTGTCACGCTGATCATCAATGTCGGCGTGGGGTTCGCATACGGCGCCATGCCCGCGCTGGTGATGGGAGCGGTGCCGCAGTCGGAGACCGCGGCGGCCAACAGCTTCAACACGCTGATGCGCTCGATCGGTACGTCCACGGCGGCCGCGGTGGTCGGCGCGGTGCTCGCGCAGATGAGTGTCACCCTGGCCGGGCATTCGATTCCGACCGAAAACGGCTTCCGCGCCGGGCTTTTGATCGGGTGCGGTGTCTCCGCGGTCGGTGCGGTGGTCGCGCTCTTCATCCCGGCGCGCCGGTCCGCCGCGCCCGCCCCGGCACCGGCCGGACCGCGGCACGCCCTGGACACCGATCGGGAGCTGGTGCACGCGGCGGTCGGCGTGCCCGATTTCGACGGCGACGCGCAGTCCGCGGCCAGCGGTGCGGCACCTCGGCGCAGTGGCGGCGCCGCAACGCATTACAGCAGTGGAGCCGCAGCCCAGCAGGGCGACTCCCGCAACCGTGGTGAGGCGGCGCAGGGGGGCACCGCCGCCGCAACACAGCAAAACGGTGGTGCCGCAACGCAATACAACGGTGTGGCCGCGGCACAGCCGAACGGCGTGGCGGCGCGTAGCGGCACGGCCGACACGCCAGCCGTCAGCGGCCCGGTGCTCTACGGCCGCATGCGCGACTCCCGTGGCACCGCGGTGGCGGGTGCGACGCTGACCCTCATCTCGTCCTCCGGCCAGCAGCTGGGCCGTGCTCAGTCCCGCGCCGACGGGTACTACGAGCTGACCGCTCCGGCTCCCGGCTCGTACGTGCTCATCGCCTCTGCCGAGGGCCGCCGCCCGGACGCCTCGACCGTGGCGCTCGCCGACCGCCCGGTGTCCTGCGACGTGACGCTGGCCGCGATGGCCGGTCTCGCGGGCACCGTGGCGCGGGCGGGCGACAGCGCTCCCGTCGCCGAGGCACAGGTCTCGGCGCTCGATCTGCGCGGCGAGGTGCTGGCCTCCGCGGTGACCGATCCCGAGGGCCGGTTCGGGCTGACCGAACTGCCCGAAGGCGAATTCACGGTCGCGGTGAGCGCGCTCGGTTTCCATCCGACGGCCCTGCCCGTGCGGGTGTCCGGCAGCGGTATCACTCCGCTGGAGGTGCTGCTGCGGCCCGGCGTCCGGTTGCACGGCGTGGTGCGGGTGCACGACGGCCGCCCGATCGAGGATGCCCGGGTGACCCTGGCCGACGCGCGCGGCAACGTGGTCGACACGATGACGACCGGACCGGACGGTTCCTACAGCTTCGGCAACCTGGACGAGGGCAGCTACACCGTGGTCGCCACCGGCTACGGGCCGACGACCACGCGGGTGAGCGTCCGCGGCGGCGACATCGATGATGTCGACCTCGAGCTGGGTCACGGCTCGCAGGAGCGGTCGGCCGTGGCCGTCGCCGAGCGCAACGGCTACTCCGGCGAGGCCCGGAACAATTGACCGGAAGGTGCCCGCACGCCGGGTGCGGGCACTACCGGCGCGCGGCTGATATCGCTTGCGCGAGAACGCTTTCCAGCATCTGCGGGGTCAGCCTCCCGGTAAAGGTGTTGCGCTGGCTGACATGGTAGGAACCGAACAGCTCGAGCGGCGCCCGCCCGGCCCGCGCCGCCGCGATCGGGTATCGCACCCCGTGCCCGAATTTCAGGCGCGGCGTCTCCCAGCCCGCGGCGGTCAAGGCGGGCAGCAGGGCCTGCCAGCCCCACGCGCCCAGCGCCACGACCGCACGCAGGGTGGGCGCGAGCAGTTCGAGTTCGGTGACCAGCCACTGCCGGCAGCGGTCGCGTTCGTCCGGCGTGGGTTTGTTGTCCGGGGGAGCGCAGTGCACCGGGGCGGTCACCCGCGTGTCGAGCAGTCGCAGCCCGTCGCCGAGGTGGGTGGCGGTCGGCTGCGTGGCGAGCCCGACGGCGTGCATCGCGGCGAAGAGGACGTCGCCGCTGCGGTCACCGGTGAACATGCGCCCGGTGCGGTTGCCGCCGTGCGCGGCCGGCGCCAGCCCGACCAGCAGCAGCCGCGCGTCGGTGGGTCCGAACCCGGGTACCGGCCTGCCCCAATAGGTTTCGTCGCGAAAGGCGGCGCGCTTGTCCCGCGCGACCTGTTCCCGCCACGCGACCAGCCGCGGGCAGGCGCGGCAGTCGGCCAGCGCCGCGTCCATCTCGGGCAGCGTGCGGTACATCCTCCGCACTCAATCACGCCGGGTGAGCAGCCCGCCGGGCGGGGTGGAACCGGCGACACGCCTGGTGAGCGCTCATGCCCGCCGGGGGAGTCGTGTCGCCGATCTCTCAGCGGGCGGGTTGATAGCATGACCTTCCTGGCCGGACGGCATGCGCCGCAGCCACCCGTTGCGCGCTGCCCACTCGATCACCTCGAGAGAGTTTTCATCCATGCAGTTTGAGATCGTCGAGCGGGACGAGACGTGGGTCGCCGGGCTGCCGGTGCGCAGTCCCAAACGAGCGCTCGGCGAACTGCGTGACCGTGACCTGGAAGCGGCCTGGGCCGCGGTGTTGCACCAGGATCTCGGCGGCCCGCTGGCCTCGGCGTACACCGATTACTCGCCCGAGCTGAACACCTTCAATACCCAGATCGTCGGATACGAGTGCAAGTCCTTCGACGAGGTCACGCGCGGACACATCGTCGCGCGGCTGCCTCGCGGCACCTATGCTCGGTTCTCCTCGGTCGGCAATTTCCCGCAGATCATGACCGATCTGTGGACCCAGATCGCCTACGCCGAGGAACACAAGCAGATCAAACGGACCTACACGGGGGACTTCGAGTGTTATCCGCACGCCTACAAGATCGATCTGTATCTGGCGGTCGAGGCCCAGTCATGAGCTATTCGATCGTGGTGCGGGACGAGGCGCTCTACGGCGGCCTGGTGGTGCCGCGGGTGCGCCCGAGTTTCAAGGTGAGCAACAGCGAACTGATCGAATTCCTCCGCGACCGGTTGCGCGACCGCGAGGGCGCCGACCATCCGCTGTACACGGTCTACGCGCCGGACCCGGCCGGCAACTACAACGTCCTGGTCAGTTACGACTATCCGGACGTCGACGCGGTGCCGGTCGGCGATGTGCTGATCAAGGTACCCAAGGGCGTGTACGCCCGCTTCGAGCCGAACGGCGATTACCACGATCCGGTCGAGGACGTGTGGGCTCAGGTCGACGACGCGACCGCCTCCGCCGAGATCACCCGCGCCTACCGCGAGGAGATCGAGATCTGGCGCGGCCCGGCCGAAGTGGAACTGCTGATCTCCATCCTCGTCTAGTTAGCCGACCAGTAGCCTTGTGGGTACCGACTGGTCTTTCTGTTCTGTCCAGTTGGCGACTCCATGTCTCTGACCTGGGCTGAGTTCGGACTCTCCGCCCGGGTTTCGGAAGATTTGCCAGACGTCTGGTCAATTCCGGCCCGATGACGGATACTGCCTAGGCGGCCACCCCCGGGGTTGCGGACAGTGTTCGGTACCCGCGGGGAGGGTCTGGGTAGTGGCGCGAGACCGCGCAGCAACGGAGTAGGGATTGTATGACTGTCGAAGCCAGCGCGGTCGGCACGACGGCAGCCGTGGACGCGCGAGCGCACGACGGCCTGCGCCGTACGCCGATTCGGTGGGATACTCGGACATACGAGGAAAATGCTGGAAAGTTGCGAAGTGCGCTGGACCGGAGCTGCGGCGGCGGTATGGATTTTGCGAACGACTTCTCGTCGCGTTGCGGTGAACTCGTCGCGATTTCAGCGGAATACGCCTATACACTAGCGTCACTTCAAGGCGGATTCATCGACCTGCCGGGGGTGCCTGGACAACTGAGTAAAGCGTTGGTACTTCGTCCGAGCCACGCGCCGGGCCCGATCGCCGGTGGCGGTCGGCCGCGGGTGCGGGGCGCGGATACCCGCGGATAGCACGATCGGAGACAAGGTGCCTCGGCGAACGCTCGACTCACTGGTGACGCAGGTTGCCGCGGAGTTGATGGGGGTCGATGCCACGACGATGGTGGCGGCGACCGAACGCGTGCTGGCCAAGCTGGTCGAGTATTTCGATGTGGACTTCAGTTTCGTCCGGCACACGGACCGTGAGCGGCGCGCGACGGTGCTGGTCGCCGAATGGCCGCACCGCCCGTCGGTGCCGGATCCCGATCCGCTCGAGGTCGTCTACTTCGAACAGGCCGATTCGGTGTTCCGGGCGATGGAGTACGCGACCGAGCCGATGATCGTGCGGCCCACACCGGAATTCGCCGATTACCAGGAGACGATCCGGCGGTCCTCCGGCATCTCGGGGGTGACCTCGGCGACCGTGCCGCTGATGTCGCGCGGCGAGCCGACCGGCCTGCTCGGCTTCATGAAACTGGGCGACCGGGAGTGGAGCACCCGGGAAATCAATGTGCTCAAGGCCATTGCCGCATTGCTGGGCCAATTGCAGGCCCGGGTGGTGGCCGAGGAGCGATTGCGCTACATCGCGCTGCACGACGATCTGACGGGCCTGGCGAATCGGCGGGCATTGCTGGAACACATGGAGGAACGGCTGCGGCCGGGCAGCCCGGGTCCGGTGGCCGCATTCTTCCTCGATCTCGATCGATTGAAGGCGCTCAACGACTTTCTCGGTCATACGGCCGGAGATAATTTCATTCGGACACTTTCCATCCGGTTGCAAGAACATCTCGACCCGAACGACATGATCGCCCGCCTCGGCGGTGACGAGTTCGTGATCGTGCCCGCGAAGCCGATGGACGCGGTCGCCGCGGAATTGGAGGCGACGCGGATTCACCAGTTGATCATCAGGCGGGTATCGGTGGGCGGCGAATCCGTCAGCCGGGGCGCCAGCGTCGGTGTGGCATTGGGCATTCCCGGTGACACCACGGTCGCCGATGTGTTGCGGCGAGCCGATCACGCGCTGCTGTCGGCGAAATCCGGTGGTGGTGACGGGGTGGCCGTGTTCACCGACGCGATGCGCGCGCAATTCGAATTGCAGGACGATGTCGAGCTGAATTTACGCGGCGCGGTATCCGACGGTTCGCTGCTGCTGCACTATCAGCCCGAGGTGGACCTGCGGACCGGCCGGATCGTCGCGCTCGAGGCGCTGGTGCGCTGGCAGCATCCGACGCGCGGGCTGCTGCCGCCGGGGGCGTTCGTGGGCGTGGCGGAGGCGACCAATCTGGCGGGCGAGCTGGGCCGGTGGGTAATTCGGTCGGCGTGCGCGCAGTTCGCGCAGTGGCGGCAGGCCGGCCTGGCCGCCAATGTCGTCATCCGGATCAACGTGTCGCCGGTGCAGTTGGTGAGCCTGGACTTCGTGGAGCGCGTCGAGGACGAGTTGCGGCGCTTCGGCATCGACGGCAGTTCGGTGTGCCTGGAGATCACCGAGCACGTCGTGGTGCAGGATCTGGCGCGGACCCAGGTGACCTTGCGCGGACTCAAGCGGATGGGCGTGCAGATCGCCATCGATGATTTCGGTACCGGGTACAGCTCGCTGTCGCATCTGAAGGCGCTGCCGGTGGACGCGGTCAAGATCGATCGCGGCTTCGTGCAGCGCCTGGGGGTCAGCACAGATGATCTTGCGATCGTGAAATCGATTGTGGGCCTTGCTGGTTCGTTCGGCCTGGGCGTCGTCGGCGAGGGGGTGGAGACCGCGGTCGCGGCCCGTACCCTGGTGGGCCTGGGCTGCTATCGCGCGCAGGGCTTTCTCATCGCGCGGCCGATGCCGGCGGCGGAGGTCGAGACGCACCTGGCGCTCGGGCGCATTCCGCTCGACCTCGAGCTGCCTCGGGTCTCCCGGGGAGTGAATCGCATCTGAATCCCGCTGCCCGGTGATCGCGGGCGGATCCGTCGCACCGCCGGTGATCTGCGATGCTGTGCGGCATGAACGGCAACGACTGGCTCCTCGTGGAGACACTCGGTCCCGGAGTGGAGCCGACCGTCGTTGCCGAGGGCGAGCGGGCGCGGGAGTGGACGAGTGTGTCCAGGCCGCGGCGCAGGTTCGGGCCCGCGGCGGCCGAACTGCTTGGCGCGCTGATCGAAAACGGCCGGCACGACGACGCCGAATCCGAGGTGCACCGCACCGTGGCCGGGCTGAGCGGGATCGCGGTGCCGATCCGCTGCGCGTTCGGGGCGGTGCACGGGGTACAGGTCTGGATCGGCGCGAGCGGGGACCGGCCGCCGCCGCGCCGCCCCGTCGCTGCGTGGGACTGGATGTCGGAAACCGAACTGGCACACCATGGTCCGGGGCTGGAGGAACTGGTCTTCGCGCGGGCGCCGGCTCAGGCGCGGTCGGTGCGGACACCGCCGGAGGTCTTCGGGCGGATGGTGCGCTTCGACGGCCGGATGGCGTATCTGGCGGTCGTGGCGGGGACCGATCCGTCCGCGCGCTGGCAGGGTGAGGCCGATTTCCTCGGCGACGACGGGCGGGTGCGCGGCATCCGCATGGTGGTGCGCGTGCACCGGCTGGGGCGGCATGTGACGCGGGCGCTGGTCTACGACGTCACCGATCTGCGGCCGCCGCAACCCGCCGCGGACCTGGCGATGACGCGGGCGGTCGCGCGGGCCGCCGATGTCGGCATCGGCTTCGTCGAACTGGCGATGGGTCTGGTCTACGAGTGGACCAACGAGCCGCCGCCCCCGCTGCAGCGCTGGCTGACCGAGCGGCCGGTGCTGCACCCGGACGATCTCGTGGTCTATCGGGCGGCGTGCCGGGCGATCATGTCCGGTGCGGAGGTCCGCGCGCTCACCGTCCGGGTGCGCTTCGCCGATACGGAGTGGATCGAGGTGTCGGCGGAACTGTCCCGATTGGGTGGCGAGCCCGCCCACGGACTGATCCGCGTGGCGCCCCGCTCCCACGACCGACCCGTCTAGGCGGTCTCGTCCGGTCACCGGGCGCATCGCCCGCAGGACCGGTTCCGGCACGTCGAGGATGCCCCGCGCCGCGTGGCGCGGATGTCGCACGGCCTCCGGCGAGCGTGTGCTCCGCGTGGGGTGTGCTGCCTCGGGGCGCGGCGCATCAGCGGGTTTGCCAATCCTTCTGCGCGGGTTCATCTTCCGTTGGCCTGCCCGGTTCGGGGTCCGGCGACGATCGGCGCGTGCGCATCGTGCAACTGGCCAACTTCTACGGGCCGCGTTCGGGCGGGCTGCGCACGGCCCTGCATCATCTGGGTGCGGGATAAGTGGCGGGGCGGGGGCGGGGGGGGGGGGGGGGGTGGGGGGGGGGGGTGGCGGTCATGCCCCTGGGGCACTCGGGGCTGTCGTGTGGGGGTACCGGGCGGGACTGTACGCGCGGGTCGGCGGGGGTGGTGGCGAGTTCGAGCGCACGCCGGTACGCCG
>NZ_JARWOP010000229.1 GCF_029868745.1 Nocardia wallacei
GGGGGGGGTCGCCCCCCCGCCGCCCCCCCTGCTGGGGGCCCCCCCCCTCACCCTCCCCCCCCGGCCCCCCCCCCTCGGCGATATCACCGCGGAATCGGGATGGGAATCGGGATCGGCGGCAGCCGCGGTGGTGGCGGCAGCCCCGGCAGATTCGGTATCGGGGGCGGTCCGGGCGGCGGCGGTTCGCGCAGCGTCCCGTCACTGATGTTCACCGTGATCACCGAGCCCGGGATGGCCGAACCGTTCGGCGTAGTCCCGATGACCGTGCCCTTCGTCGGTGCGGCGGGCACCGTCACCATGGTGACCTGGAAACCCGCCCCGATCAGGGTCGAGCGGGCCTCGGCCTCCGTCATGCCGACCACGTCGGGGATCTGCGAATTGTTCGAGCCCCGTACGTATTTGTCGTCCTCCGGCGGCAGGCCCGCCGGCGGGAAGTGATCCAGCACCGGCTTGATCCCGTCGAACCAGCTGCGGGCCGGTTCGTTACCGCCGTACAGATTGCCGTCGCCGCAGCTGCGCAACGGGAACGAGCAGATCTCGCCCGGCGTCGGCGAGTCGCCGTAGATGTAGGCCGCCCCGGCCAGCGAATTGGTGAAACCCAGGAACGCCGAGGACCGGTGGCTCTCGGTGGTACCCGTCTTCGCCGACATCGGCGCGTTCCAGCCCGCCGCGTGCGCCGAACCGGCCGCGGTGCCGCTGATGCTGTCCTTCGCCATCGCGTTGGCCAGCGTATTCGCCAGGCCGGGCTCGACCACCTGCTCGCAGGACGGCTGCGTGAGCGGCACCTGCTTACCGTTGCGGTCGATCACCTCCCGGATCGGCGAGGGCGGGCACCACTTGCCGCCCGAGGCCAGCGTCGCCGCCACATTCGACAGCTCCAGCGGATTGATCGCGAACGGGCCCAGCGTGAACGAGCCCAGATTCTGCTGCTTCACCATGTCCGCCAGGCTCTGGTTGCCGTGGCCGGACGTGCCCGCCGCCGCGTACGAACGCATGCCCAGCCGGACCGCCATATCGACCGTCGGCGTCACCCCGACATCCTGAATGAGCTTGACGAACGCCGTGTTCGGCGACTGCGCCAGCGCCTCGGTCACCGACATCGGCGACCGGTAGTTGCCGACGTTCTTCACGCAGTACGTCTCGGGCGGGCAGCCGGGCGTGCCGCTGTTACCCATGCCCTTGGCGGAGAAGAACGACGGCACATCCAGCTGGGCGTTGATGCCCAGCCCCTTCTCCATCGCCGCGGCCGTGGTGAACAGCTTGAAGATCGAGCCCGCGCCGTCACCGACCAGCGAATACGGTTGCGGCTGCACGGTTTCGTGGCCCTCGCCGCTCAGACCGTAGGTGCGGCTCGAGGCCATCGCCAGCACCGGATGCGCGTCCTGCCCGGTGCCGATGATGCTGGTGACCTCGGCGATATCCTCCAGATCCGGCTTCGTCATCCCCGACACCGCGGCCTTCACCGAATTCTGCACCGCCGGGTCCAGCGTGGTGCGGATCGTGTAGCCGCCCTTGTCGATCTGCTCCTTGCTGATGCCCGAATTGGCCAGGTACTGCAGCGCGTAATCGCAGAAGAAGCCGCGATCACCCGCCGCGATGCAGCCGCGCGGCAGGCCCTTCGGATCCGGCAGCACGCCCAGCGGTTCGGCCTTGGCGGCGCGGAACTCCTCGGCGCGACTGGGGATGTTCTGGATCATGGTGTCCAGCACGGTATTGCGCCGATCCAGCACGCCCTGCGGGTTGGTGTAGGGGTTGAGCTTCGACGAACTCTGCACCATGCCCGCCAGCATCGCCGCCTGCGACACCTTCAGGTCCTTGGCGTCCACGCCGAAGTAGGTCTGCGCGGCGTCCTGAATCCCGTAGGAGCCGTTGCCGAACGGGACGATGTTCAGGTAGCGGGTGAGGATCTCGTCCTTGGTCAGCTGCTTCTCGAGCGTCAGCGCCATGCGGATCTCACGCAGCTTGCGCGCCGGCGTCGTCTCGATCGCGGCGCGGCGCTCGGCGTCGGTCTTCGCGACCACCAGTAGCTGGAAGTTCTTGATGTACTGCTGATCCAGCGTGGACGCGCCCTGCTGCACCTCGCCGCTCGAGGTGTTGGTGAGGAAGGCGCGGAGCGTGCCCTGCCAGTCCACGCCGCCGTGCTCGGCGAAGCGCCGGTCCTCGATGGACACGATCGCCAACTTCATGTCGTTGGAGATCCGGTCGCTGGGCACTTCGAAGCGGCGCTGCTCGTACAGCCAGGCGATGGGATTACCGGCGGCGTCCACCATCGTCGACACCGCGGGGGCGTTGCCCTCGACCAGTTCCGCGGACACGTTGTCGACGGCGTCGGCGGCCCGGTTGGACACGTATCCGAAGCCACCGGCGAGCGGGAACAACAGCCCGGCGATGAGCACGGCCGCCAGGACGCACGCACCGGCGAGCCTCGCGAGCGTTTGTGAGATCGGCACCTTGCAAGGGTAAAGGCTCTGTTATCGGCGGCGGCGTAGGGGGGGCGGGGTTTTTTGGGCCCTTGTGGTAGGGGTTTTGTTGGGGGGGGGGGGGGGGGGGGGGGTGAGTGGAGGGGGACGCAGAAACAAGAGCGCCGCCAACGACACTCCCCTGTTCATTCAACAACCCGGCTCCTGGCAGCATCGCCCGACCGCGACCACCGCCGTGGGTAATCTGTTCCACGCCTCCGATTACGTTCGAACCGATATCAACGTCGCCACCATG
>NZ_JARWOP010000230.1 GCF_029868745.1 Nocardia wallacei
CGGTGGAGTTATGCACATCCTCATGGAGATCATCGTCGGAGCCGGCGCGCTGGCCGTCCTGGGAGCTATGGCCGTGTCGGGTGCCGTCGCCGGGGGGGGCCCCCCCCCCCCGGGGGGGCGACGGCGGGCCCCCCCCCCGCCCCCCCCCCCCCACCCCCCCCCCCCCCCGGGGCGCGGGCGCCCCCCCCCCCCGCCCCGCGACCGGGGTCGGTCCCTATTGGCGTCACAGGGGGTCGGGACCGACGGGCATCAGGGCGATTCTGCCTCATCAGGGTCGGCGGCGTCGGTGCTCGCCGCGGATGCGTTGCCGGCGCGATCCTCGCGGTGCTCCAGCGGCCGCTCCGCGACCACCGGGAACTGGCCGGTGTAACCCTGGCGCAGCGACGCCACCTGGAGCACCCGGCCACGAGCCAGGAACCAGCCGCCGACCAGCAGCGGCACCATGAGCACGCCCATCGCGATGACGGCGCCGCGCTGCGTGTCGTCCTCGCCGAACAGCATGAGCCCGACGACGATCGCCATGAAGATCAGCGCCGAGTAGTTGGTGTACGGCGCGCCGATCAGCCGGAAGGACGGACGCTCGAGGCGGCCCTCCTTCGCCCACTTCACCATCTTCATCTGGCAGATCAGGATCGCCGCCCAGGCCGTGATGGTGCCCAGCGCCGACATGTTCAGCACGATCTCGAACGCCTTCTCCGGCACCAGCGCGTTGAGCCCCACGCCGGCCAGCGCGATCGTGCCGGTGGCGAGAATGCCCACGTAGGGCACGCCCTGCTTGGACATCCGCGACGCCAAGCTGGGAGCGCTGCCGTTCATCGACATCGAGCGCAGGATGCGGCCGGTCGAGTACAGACCGGCGTTCAGGCTGGAGAAGGCCGCGGTCAGCACGACCAGGTTCATCACGGTGCCCGCACCGTCCACGCCGAGCCGGGCGAAGAAGCTGACGAACGGGCTCTCGCCGGACTTGAAGGAGGTGTAGGGCAGCAGCAGCGCCAGCAGCACCAGCGAACCGACGTAGAACAGCGCGATACGGGCGATGACCGAGTTGATCGCACGGGGCATGATCTTCTCGGGGTTCTCCGCCTCACCGGCGGCCGTGCCGATCAATTCCACCGCGGCGTAGGCGAATACGACGCCGGTGGTCGCCAACACCAGTGGCAGCAGGCCGTTCGGGAACAGGCCGCCGTGATCGCTGATCACGCTGATGCCCGTCTGGGCGCCGTCGATCGTGAAACGACCGGCGAGGAAGACGGTGCCGACGATCAGGAAGGTCACCAGGGCGACCACCTTGATCAGCGCGGCCCAGAACTCCATCTCGCCGAACCAGCGCACCGACACCATGTTGATGCTCACCACGATCGCCAGCGCGACCAGCGCGATGCTCCACTGCGGAATCGCCTTGAACGCACTCCAGTAGTGCACGTAGGTGGCGATGGCGGTGATGTCGACGATGCCGGTCATACACCAGTGGAAGAAGTACATCCAGCCGACGCCGAAGGCCAGCTTCTCGCCGTAGAACTCACGGGCGTAGGAGACGAACGAACCCGAGGACGGGCGATGCAGCACCAGCTCACCGAGGGCGCGCAGGATGAAGAAGACGAAGATGCCGCAGACCGCGTAGGCGATGAACAGCCCAGCGCCGGCTTCCTTCAACCGACCGCCCGCGCCGAGGAACAGCCCGGTACCGATCGCGCCGCCGATCGCGATCATCTGCAATTGCCGTGGACGCAGCGCTTTGTGATAGCCCGCGTCCTCGGCCTCCAGCGCGCTCGCGGCACCTGCCTGCGCGTCTGGGTGGGGTTGAACGGTGGTCATAACGGGACCTTCCATGTGATGCCAATCATACCATCAGGTAATGGAACATACCTGTATCCGATGGCACATACAACGTTGGACGGAATTTTGTAACGACGCGGAAACCCGGCAGCCATCCCTTGCCGGTTGCCTTCCGATTGCCCGAACCGCCTCAGAGCGGGGAGGATACCCGGCACTCCGAAGCAACACTCAGGCACAGCAATCGGTCAGCAATGTGTCCGGACCGACCAACATCAGGCTCGTCAATGTCCCCTGAAAGCCCCTATGTGCCACTTCCCAGGGCGAGAACCGGGTTTCGGTGTGGTTTCCTTGATAGATGGCATCGGGTGCGGAGTTCACGATCGACGAGCTGGCGCGCGAGTCCGGCATGACCGTGCGCAGCCTGCGGGCCTATCAGGAGCGCGGCCTGCTGCCGCCGCCGCGCTTGAAGGGCCGAACCGGGTTCTACGGTCCGCAGCACCTCAACCGGGTGCGCATCATCAGCCGGCTCATGGACCGCGGCATCAAGCTGAGCGGCATCCGCGAGTTGCTCGACGCCTGGGACCGCGGCGACGACCTGGGCGCGGTCCTCGGCGTCTCGCTGGAGGACGGCCCGCCGGGCGGCGAACAGGCGCGGGCGCAGCCCCCGGGCGAGCGGACCATCGCGGCGACCGAACTCATGGAGCGCTACCGCGATGTGCCGAACGGCTTGGCCCGCGTCGTAGCGGCGGGCCTGTACGAACCGTTCGACGCCACCACTTATCGCGAACGCGACCCCCAGCTGGTCCGGTTCGCCGATCAGCTGGCCGCGTCGGGCGTGGACGAGGCCGCCGTCCTCGACGAACTCGACCGGCTGCGCGCCGACTGCGACCACATCGCCCGGCGCTTCGTCGACCTGTTCGAGCACACCGCGGCGGCGGCGTTCCGGCAGTCCGGCCGCACCCCGCACGACGTCGCCGAGTTCACCGAGCAGCTGGCCACCGCCCGCACCCTGCCCGGCCGGGTGTCCGCCGAACTGGTCGATCAGTTCATCTCGCGGTACCTCGAGCACATCACCAGGGACCTGGACGATCCACGTCCCGACCGGCCCGAACCCGCAGGCGGACGCTGACCGCTCACTCGGCGGAATCGCGGCGCTGCTCCATCCGGGTCAGGATGCGTTCGATCTCCCGGTCCACCCACGCGGTGAGGCGCCCGGCGCTCATCCCGGTGGCCACCGGGGCGGGGTCGTCCAGCGGCATCACATAGCGGCCGTCGTCGGGGAGATCACGCCACAGCACGCCGGATTCGGCGCGTCCGCGGGGGCCGAACTTGGAACGGCCCTGCAGCACCTCGACGATGCCCGTGGCCGTCGCGGGAGTGCCGAAAAACGCTGCGCTGCGGGCGGAATCGTCGTCCTCCGGCTCGTCGTCGTCGGACACCATCGATCCGGCCGGCTCGTAGCCGGGTGCGGGCGCGGCGGCATGCACCACCAGATCCGGTTGCACGCCCGGCCCGGTCCGCGGCAACTGCCCGATCACGACCTCGCCGAGTGCGCGGGGATCGCACTCCTCGACCGTGAAACCGCCACTGTGCCAAAGTGTTTCCCCGGGTCATCGCCGCGGCGATCTCGTCGTAGGTCAGATCGGCGATGTCGTCGGCGAATTCGGTGTGGATCAGCAGGCCGTCGGCGTTCACCGTCACCCGGATGCGCTTCTCGCACGCGGCGACCGACGCCGTGAGCTGCGCGCGCCGGCGCTGGAACTCGGCTATCCCGCGCAGTTGCTGGTCCAGGCCGTCCAGCAGGGTCGCCGCGTCTTCCTGCAGACGCTCATTCGGCATCCGGACCTCCTCTGCGATACCCGCCCGCGCGGCGTGTGCTCCCGACCGGCCGCACGTCCGCCCGGCCGGGTCTGCGATGATCACGACCATGCGAGTACTCGTGCAGCGAGTGACATCGGCCCAGGTCACCGTCGACGACGAGGTCGTCGGGCGCATCGACCCGGCCGCTACCGGCGCGCCCCACGGCCTGCTCGCGCTGGTCGGTGTCGCCCACGACGACACCCCCGCGACCGCGAAGACGCTGGCGGACAAGCTGTTCCGGTTGCGCATCCTCGACGGCGAGCGCTCCGCGGCCGACCTGGCCGCGCCGATCCTGGTGGTCAGCCAGTTCACGCTCTACGCCGACACCGCCAAGGGCCGCCGCCCTTCCTGGTCGGCCGCCGCGCCGGGAGCGGTCGCCGAACCGCTGGTCGACGCCTTCGCCGCAGACCTCCAGGCGCTCGGGGCCACTGTCGCCACCGGACGTTTCGGCGCACATATGCGGATCGAGCTGGTCAACGACGGACCGGTGACCATTCTGCTGGAGGCGTGAGACCGGCTCAGGACGCATTCGAGCCGCCGAACTAGCTGCCCGACTGCCCGTCCACGCCGTGCATGACGGCGGCCGCGTTGCGCTGACCCTCGGCGAAGTCGTGCAGCGTCGCCGCCATCGCATCGGTGCCGTCCAGCAGGTTCTTCCGCGCTCCCTTGTAGCCCTTGTCGCCCTCGGAGAACTTCTTGCCCATGGAATCGTCGCCCCACGGACGGTTCCCGGCGTCGGACTCCGAGCCCGACAGCGTGCCGCGCAACCGATCCGCCAGGTCCTGCGTGATCTGCGCGGCCGCCTTCAACTTCTCGGGATCGACCTCGATCCGGTCCGCCATGACTAGCTCACCTCACTCGGCATCGTGATCAGTTCCCCAATGTGAAAGGCGTATCGGTATCCCCACCGCCACCGGTTCCGGGATCCTCCGAGGCCGGATAGGCGCCCGGCGGTAGCCATTCGCCCCACTCCGGCGCGTCGGGCGCATCGAAAGACCCCGGCAGCGCCTCCCATTCCGGAAAAACTCGACCTCGTCTTGGCCCGCATATCCTTCCCCTGCCCGAGAAACGGCTCCTCGGACCGATGCCCGCCACCACCCGGTTGCCCCGTCCCGTCGTTAGGCACGGTCCCGCCCGGCGGCCGCGCCGAGTTCCCCGGGGTGGTCGAATCCGGTGGTGCGCCATGGGGTTTTTCGCGAAACCGCCGCGGGCGCCGCCGACCATGGCACCGCGGGCGGCGCCGCCCACCCAACCGGGTCCGGAAGAGAACGCGGTCCAGTCCCCGGTCGCGGCGCCCACGGCCACGTTGCCCATCGCCGTGCTCACGATTCCCGACGAGGCTCCGATGAACGCGCCCCGCCCGATGCGGCCCGGCGCGTTGTTCAACTGCTTGGCGGCGACATTGTCGATGCCCCGGCCAGATACCGGGCGAACTCACGCGACGGCAGCGTCCCGGCGACCGAGGCGAGCACAGAGAGCCCGAACTGCTTCCCATTGAAGTGCCGCCGCTTCCCGTCCGCCATCTGGCCCAGCTGCACCGAACCGTCGATGGCCATCGAAATCGCCGCCGCCTCGGTGAATTTCACGCCGTACACGCCCCAGCCCTTCGCCGAGGGAGCAACCAGCCGACCCTGCGCGATCGACTTCCAGAAGTACTGCTTGGTCGCGGGCGCACCGAGTTTCGAGGCCAGCTTGGTGATGGCGTTCTGCACGACGTCCTCGAACACCCGCAGGAACGATCGGGTGGACGAGATGGCCGCCGCCTCCACCGCCGGCGCCGTGGGCGGAAACAGCCACGCCCAGATGATCTCCAGCGCCAGGGCCGCCAGCGAGACGATGACCGTGATCTTGATGCCCTGCAACTGGGTACCCATGTCGAACGCCGAATCGGAGATCGTCTGCAGCAGTTCGGCCAGCGATTCGAGCGATTGGTCGCCGGTGCGCAGGGCGTCGAACCGCTGCCCCATCGCGACCGCGGCCTCACCGTCGGAGTAGGCCTGCTCGGTGGCGCGCTTGGCCTCGTCGACCATGGTCAGGAGCGCTCGCAGATCCTCGGAGGCCGTCTTCCACGCGGCCGATACCGCCCAGGCGGCATCCTCGTCACCGTCGGGCCAGGTCGTTCCCGCGACCCAGGCCAGCCACCGTAGCCCCTCGGGGCAGATCGAGTGTCATCGGTACTCGTCCGCGCCGTCCGGCTGTGTCCTCTCGACCCGCATTGCGACCTCCTCGACACGGGGGCACCTCACACCACATCGCATGTCGTTGAATTGTCGGTGGCACGCAAGCGAATTCGACAAGACAACCCACGGTTCATCGGGCAACGACCCGGCGGCGCCGGCTGTGGCGCGCAGGGAAATCCACCGGCGATCGTTGTGAGAAACACAGGGCGAATCCGATGGGCCGTGCCGCGTCAGCGGTGTCGATAGTGTCGGCCTCGACTCACGTCTGAGAACGCAGCCCGCCCGGGCCCAGGAGAAAACCCAACATGCGCAAACACCGCCACCTCACCGCAGCATCGGACCTGCGGGAAATTCTCGACTTCTTCGGCAAGTGCCCCGAATGCGGCTATCCCGCAACGGCTTCGGCGACACTGCGGAACAGCAATACCGTGGTCGCCTCCTGCGACCGCCCGTGCGGCTGGAACGGCATCGTGCCACTGACCACCATGACCGAGCATCGTCCGCACGCCGACATGCGGGAGTGACCAGCCGCTACCTCACTGCGTCGAAAGCGCGGAATTCCCCTGCGCGGCAGCGCCTTGATCCGTCACCGTCCCCCGGGACCTATTCCGTACGGAGGGTGAGGATTCGGGGTCCGTCCTCGGTGACGGCGACCGTGTGCTCCCAGTGCGCGGCGCGGCTGCCGTCCT
Organism: Nocardia wallacei; assembly: GCF_029868745.1. Taxonomy (GTDB): domain Bacteria; phylum Actinomycetota; class Actinomycetes; order Mycobacteriales; family Mycobacteriaceae; genus Nocardia; species Nocardia wallacei_B. The sequence goes on from NZ_JARWOP010000230.1 coordinate 6,506, forward strand.
CGGTCACCACGGTCCAGTCGTCGTCGAGGACGCGGGTCTGGGTGGTACCCAGGGTGAGCATCGGCTCGATCGCCAGCACCGAGCCGACCACGAGCTTCGGCCCCTTGCCCGGTGCCCCCTCGTTGGCCAGGAACGGATCCATGTGCATCTGCCGGCCGATACCGTGCCCGCCGTAACCGTCGACGATGCCGTAAGCACGACCGTGCTCCTGCTCGGCCGCGCGGGTACCGAGTTCGATGGCGTGCGACACGTCGGTGAGCCGATTGCCCGGCAGCATGGCGGCGATCCCCGCCTCCATCGACAGCTTCGTCGCCTCGCTCAGCAGCCGATCGGCCTCGATGATCTCGCCGACACCGAACGTCCACGCCGAGTCGCCGTGCCAGCCGTCGAGGATCGCGCCGCAGTCGATGGACACCAGATCGCCGGGGGCGAGTACCTCGTCCTTCGACGGAATCCCATGCACCACACGGTCGTTCACCGATGCGCAGATCGAGGCCGGGAAGCCGTGGTACCCCTTGAACGACGGGACCGCACCGGCGTCGCGGATCACCTGCTCGGCGACCCGGTCCAGCTCCAGCGTCGAGACGCCGGGCTGCGCCGTCGCGCGCACGGCGACCAGCGCCTTGCCCACGACGGCGCCGGCCGCGGCCATGGCGTCCAGTTCACCGGCGGTGCGGAAGGGCACCACCTTCTTCTGCTTGAGTCCGAAGACCATTCGCGTCAGCGACCCAGGGCGCGGAGCGCGCGAGTATTGACCTCTTCGATCTCGCCGATGCCGTCGACCGAGACGACCTGGCCGTCGTAGTGCTGCAGCAGCGGTTCGGTCTCCTCGCGGTACACCCGCAGCCGGTTGCGGATGACCTCTTCGGTGTCGTCGTTGCGTCCGCGGCTGAGCATGCGCTGCACCACGACGTCCTCGGCCACCACGAAGCACAGCACGGCGTCCAACTCGCGACCGGATTCCTTGAGCATCTTCTCGAGTGCCTCGGCCTGGTCGACCGTGCGCGGGTAGCCGTCGAGCACGAAGCCGTTCGCGGCGTCCGGTTCGGCGATGCGCGCCTCGACCATGCGGTTGGTCACGTCGCTGGGTACCAGGTTCCCGGCGTCCAGATACTTCTGCGCCTCGCGGCCCAGCGGGGTCTCCTGCGAGATATTCGCACGGAACAGATTCCCCGTGGAGATGTGCGGCACACCCAGCTTGTCCGACAGCAGTTCGGCCTGCGTGCCCTTGCCGGCACCCGGCGGTCCGAGCAGTACGAGTCTCACTTGAGGAACCCTTCGTAATTTCTGTTCATCAGCTGGCTCTCGATCTGTTTGACCGTATCGAGGCCGACACTCACGACGATCAGGACGGCGGTGCCACCGAACGGCAGGTTCTGCAAACCACTCGAATTGCCCATGTTGAGGAACAGGTTCGGCAGGACGGCCACGGCACCCAGATAGATCGAACCGGGGAGGGTGATCCGGCTCAGGACGAAGTTCAAGTAGTCGGCGGTCGGCTTACCCGGCCGATATCCGGGAATGAAGCCGCCGAACTTCTTCATCTCGTCTGCGCGTTCCTCCGGGTTGAAGGTGATCGCGACGTAGAAATAGGTGAAGAACACGATCAGCGCGAAATAGATCGTGATGTAGGCCCAGTTGGTCGGGTCCACGAGATATTGCTGAATGGTCTTCTGCCACCAGCTGGGATCGGTGGCATTGGACTGGGTCAGCTGCGAGACCAGGTTCGGCAGGTACAGCAGCGAGGACGCGAAGATCACCGGAATCACCCCGGCCTGGTTGACCTTCAACGGCAGATACGTCGAGGAGCCGCCGTACATCTTGCGGCCCACCACGCGCTTGGCGTACTGCACCGGAATCCGGCGCTGGCCCTGCTCGACGAAGATCACCGCCACGATCACCAGGAACGCG
>NZ_JARWOP010000231.1 GCF_029868745.1 Nocardia wallacei
GTTGAGGGTGCGGTGTAGGGGGGCTCTTGGTGAGAGGGTGTGGTCGAGGGGGGTTATGCCTTGTCCGTGGACCTGGGCGGAGACGGCGTTCGGCTGGATGGCGGTGGCGTTCACTGCCACCGTGACGGGGCCGGGGGGGGCGGGCCCCGGGCCACGTTGCGGTTATACGGACCACGGAATGTCTTGGTGCCGTGGTTATTACGGGCTACTCGCTCGGGTGGGACAGTTCGATGTCGTGCCCACCCGACTCCCCCGAGCGCAGGGCGACGGTTGAGGTTGTCGCCGGGTAGCCCGAGGCTATGAGTGTGTAATCCCCGTTGCCCAGGTTGGTGAATGTGTAGGTGCCGTCCGAAGCTGTTGTGGCCGTGCTGATTATCGCGCCTGCGGTGTCTACCAATGTGACTCGGGCGTCGGGGAGGGGGCGGTCGGCGGCGTAGACGGTGCCGTGTAGGCGGGCTCCTCGGGAGAGGGTGAGGTCGAGGCGGGTTATGCCTTGGCCGTGGACCTGGGCGGAGACGGCGATCGGCTGGAAGGCGGTGGCGTTCACTGCCACCGTGACGGGGCCGGGGATGAGGTCGGCCAGGTCGTAGCCGCCGTCGGGGCCCGAGGAACCGGCGGCCATTACCTCGCCGCGGCTGTCGGTGACGATGACCACGGCGTCGGGGACGGGGGTCCGGTCGTCGGCGGCGCGCAAGGTGCCCGCCAGGCCGCTCATGCCGCTGAGCTGGAAGTCGTAGGTGAGTGGGCTGCCGTTGACGGTGATGGGGGCGGCTTGTGGCTGGAAGCCGTCGGCGGAGGCGATGAGGACGTAGGCGCCGGGCTCGGGGGCGTCGAGCCCGAAGCGGCCGTCGGGGCGGGCGAGCGCGCGGCCGACCTGGCGTCCCGTGGGGGAGATCAGTGTGAGCGCGGCGCCCGGCAGCGGAGCGTCGTCGCCCGCGCGGACATGTCCGTACACCGCGGCGTCGCGCACCGATTCGATCGGCATGGTGGCCGCGTCGCCGATCTGGGTCAGCTCGGTCACGGCGGTCGGCGCGGTGGGCGCGGGGCCTGAGGTGCGCAGCGCGACCTCCTTGATGAACAGGGTCAGCAGGAACGCGATGAACGCGACGGGCGCGGCGTAGAGGAAGACATCCGCGATGCCGTGCCCGTAGGCGTCCTCGACGACGGTGCGCACCGGGCCCGGCAGCGCGGCCAGGTTCGGCAGTTCGTTGCCCGAGCCGCCCATCGCGCCCGCGGCGGCGGGGCCGAGCTTGGACACGCCGTCGGTGATGTGCTCGCGCACCTGGTTGGCCATGACCGCGCCCAGCGCGGACACGCCGATCGCACCGCCGAGCGAGCGGAAGAACGCCACCAGCGAACTCGCGGCCCCCAAGTCCCTCGGCGCTACTTGGTTCTGCGTGCACAGCACCAGGTTCTGCATCGTCATGCCGATGCCCAGGCCCATCAGCGCCATGTACAGCGCGACCAGCCAGTAGTCGGTGTCGTAGCGGATCGTGCCGAGCAGCCCCAGACCGGCGGTGACCAGCGCGCCGCCGCACACCAGCCACGCCTTCCAGCGCCCGGTGCGGGTGATGACCTGGCCGGAGACCGTCGAGGCGATGAACAGGCCGCCGATCATCGGAATCGTCATGACACCGGACATGGTCGGCGATTCGCCGCGCGCCAGCTGGAAGTACTGGCTGAAGAACACGGTGCCGGCGAACATCGCGGTGCCGACCATGAGCGAGGCGGCGGAGGCGAGCGTGATGGTCCGGTTGCGGAACAGGCGCATCGGCACGATCGGCTCGGCGGCCCGGAACTCGACGAGGACGAACACCACCGCCAGCAGCAGCGACCCGAGCACCATGGTCAGGGTCTGCCACGACATCCACTCGTACTTGTCCCCGGCGAAGCTGACCCAGACCAGCAGCAGGCACACCGCGGCCGTCACCAGGAACGCGCCGAGCCAGTCGACCTTCACCTCGCGGCGGGTGACCGGCAGGTGCAGCGTCTTCTGCAGCACCACCAGCGCGATCAGCGCGAACAGCACGCCGACGTAGAAGCACCAGCGCCAGCCCAGCCAGCTGGTGTCGGTGATGACACCGCCCAGCAGCGGTCCGCCGACCGTCGCGACGGCGAAGGTCGCGCCGAGGTAGCCGCTGTAGCGTCCGCGTTCGCGGGGCGCGATCATCGCGGCCATCACGATCTGCGCGAGCGCCGAGAGTCCGCCCGCGCCGATGCCCTGCACGGCGCGGCAGGCGATGAGCATCCCGGCGTTCATCGACAGACCGGCCACCACCGAACCGGCGATGTAGATCAGCAGCGCGATCTGGACCAGCGCCTTCTTGCTGTAGAGGTCGGCCAGCTTGCCCCACAGCGGGGTGGTGGCGGTCATCGCGAGCAGGGCGGCGGTGACGACCCAGGTGTAGGCGGTCTGCCCGCCGCCGAGAGTGCCGATGATCTTCGGTAGCGCGTTGGAGACGATCGTCGAGGAGACGATGGCGGCGAACATGCCCAGCAGCAGCCCGGACAGGGCCTCCATGATCTGCCGGTGCGTCATCGCGGCCTCGTCCGGTGCGGCGACGCCGGGGGCGGCGTCGTGCGCGGTGGTGGTTGCCATCGATTCTCTTTCCGGACACAGCCATGCGGTGGCCGGGCGAGTACCGCGGGGCCCACCGTGACCGCGTCGAAGCTGTGTGGTGGATCAAGTAGACAAGAGCAATAAGTTGCTTGCTGCATCTAACTATAAGCGGAGAGGGCCTCCGCTGTCACGGTGGGGTGGGTGTGTCCTAGGCTGCGGCGCGGTGGTCAGTCGTTCCCGAAGGAATTCAGGAGTTCCTCGGCCCACCCGGCCGGAACCGCCTCGGGCCCCACGACCTGCATCGCGGTCATGACGGTGAGCAGCATGCCGTTGGCAATGAACTGCCGAGCGTGGTCGGGTGAGGCGCCGGTCAGGTCGCGGATCAGGCCGTAGATGCGCCCGAAACGGTCGCGCACCTCGTTGCCGATGGCCGGATCCGAACTGGCGGCGAAGCCGTGCAGCAGCACCAGCAGCAGGGAGCGGTCGGCCAGGAAAGCACCGTATCCCGTGGCGAGCGCGTGCAACGCCTCATCCGGGCTCGCTCCGGGCTCGACGTCTTCGTGTGCCGCTCGGAAGACCTCCTCGATGCGGTCGCAGACCAGGTGCGCGGTGGCGACGAACAGCTGCTGCTTGCTGCCGAACAGCCGGATGACGTAGGGCTGCGACACTCCGGCCAGCCGCGCGATCTCGTCGGTTTTCGTTGCGGCGTAACCGGATTCGGCGAATGCGAGGACGGCCGCGTCCAGGACCTGCACGCTGCGTTCGCTCGCGGTCAGCCGGGTTCGGCTCGGGGTCACCGTCGTCCTCCTCTGGGTGTTTCGGCTCGGATCTGCCGCGTTCCGATGTGGGCGGAAGCGTAGCTGTTGACATGTTATCAGCCGATGCATACTCTTCACTCATCAAGTTATCAGCGGATAACAACAAGGAGTAGAAGCGCTATGACCAGCACCTTCGAGACGACCGAAGCGGCGACCGCCGTCCCGGCCGGGTCGCGCCGCAAGCCACCGCTGGCGGCGGTCCTCGCCGCGGTGGGCATCCCCACGTTCATGGTCACGCTGGACAACCTCGTCGTGACCAACGCCCTGCCGGTGATCCGTACCGAGATGGGCGCCTCGCTCGGCGATCTGCAGTGGTTCGTCAACGCCTACACGCTGGCGTTCGCGTCGCTGCTGCTCACCGCCTCCGCGCTGGGCGACCGGCTGGGCCGGCGGCGCGTATTCCTGGCCGGGATCGCGGTATTCACCCTCGCCTCCGCGGCCTGCGCACTGGCCACCGAGCCGTGGATGCTGATCACCGCCCGCGCCGTGCAGGGCCTCGGCGCCGCGGGCGTCATGCCGCTGTCGCTGACCCTGTTGTCGGTGGCGGTGCCCGCGCGGATGCGCAGCGCGGCCATCGGGATCTGGGGCGGCATCACCGGTCTCGGGGTGGCGGTCGGCCCGGTGGTCGGCGGCGCCGTGGTCGACGGCCTGAGCTGGCAGTGGATCTTCTGGCTGAACGTGCCCATCGGCCTGGTCGTGCTGCCGTTCGTCGCGCGGGTGCTCAGCGAATCCTTCGGCGGCAGTAGGCGTTTCGATCCGCTGGGACTGGTGCTGGCGGCCGGGGGAGTGCTGGCCCTGGTGTGGGGCGTGATCCACGGCGCCGACGACGGCTGGACCTCGGTGCCGGTGCTGACCGCGCTGATCGGCGGCGGCGTGCTGCTGGCCGCGCTGATCGGATGGGAACTGCGCACACCGGATCCGATGCTGCCGCTGCGGCTGTTCCGGTCGCGGGCGTTCCGGGTCAGCAACACGACCACCTTCACCTTCTCGGTCGGGGTCTTCGGCTCGATCTTCCTGCTCGCGCAGTTCTTCCAGGTGGTGCAGGGCTATTCGCCGCTGGAGGCGGGTGTGCGCACGCTGCCGTGGACGCTGGCGCCCATGGTGGTCGCGCCGATCGCGGGGCTGATCGTCGACCGGGTGGGTGCGCGCACGCTGCTCACCAGCGGTCAGGTGCTGCTGGCGGTGGCGCTGGCGTGGATGGCGGCGGTCACGACCGTCGACGTCGGTTACGGCTCCTACGTCGGGCCGTTCGTGCTCGCCGGGATCGGCATGGGCCTGACCTTCGCGCCCAGCGCCACCGTGGTGATGGCCAGCACGGCACCGCAGGACCAGGCGATGGCGTCGGGCACCAACAGCACCCTTCGCGAGGTCGGCGTGGCGATGGGGGTGGCGGTACTGGCCTCGGTGTTCGCCTCGCGCGGGTCCTACCTCTCCCCGCAGAGCTACGTCGACGGCCTGGTGCCCGCGGTCTGGGTCGGCGCGGCGGTCGTGGGCTTCGGCGCGCTGGTCTCGGCGCTGCTGCCGCGCCGGATCGAGCCCGTGCAATAGCGGTCCCCGGCCCGGCAGCATGACGACACCCCGCAACGCCCCGCGCGTTGCGGGGTGTCGTGCGCCGCGGGCATCCGGGCTGGTGGACGCGGGCGAAAATGCCCGTGAGCCGGGCTGGGTGCATTGCGTACGATTCGACCAGCAACAATGTGGGGTAGGTAAACCTCCGATACCCGTACCAGCCAGGGGAGAGACGAAGCATCGTGGCCGACGAGAACGCACGAGCCGAGCAGACCGCGGCACTGAGCGAGGAATCGCTGTCCGCCGCCGCAGCAGCAGCGGAGAAGGCGTTTGCCGCGGCGGCCGACCTGGATGCGCTCGCGGCCGCCAAGACCGAGCACATGAGCGGCAAGTCGCCGATCGCGCTGGCCCAGCGGGCCGTGGGCAGTCTGCCCAAGGAGGAAAAGGCCGACGCCGGCAAACGGGTCAACGTGGCCCGTTCGCGGGTGTCGGAGGCGTTCGAGTCCCGGCGCGCCGCACTGCTCGCCGAGCGCGACGCCGCGGTGCTGGTGGCCGAGGCGATCGACGTCACGCTGCCCGCCCCGCGCGGGCCGGTCGGCGCGCGGCACCCGATCACGATCCTGTCGGAGCGGATCGCCGACGTGTTCGTCGGCATGGGCTGGGAGGTCGCCGAGGGACCGGAAGTGGAGACCGACCACTTCAACTTCGACGCGCTGAACTTCCTGCCCGATCATCCGGCGCGCACCATGCAGGACACCTTCTACGTGGCGCCCGAGGGCTCGCGCCAGGTGCTGCGCACGCACACCTCCCCGGTGCAGGTGCGGTCCATGCTGGAGCGGGAGCTGCCGATCTACATCGTGTGCCCGGGGCGCACCTTCCGCACCGACGAACTCGACGCCACCCACACCCCGATCTTCTCGCAGGTCGAGGGCCTGGCCGTGGACAAGGGCCTGACGATGGCCCACCTGCGCGGCACCCTGGACGCCTTCGCGCGGGCGCTGTTCGGCCCGGACACCCGAACTCGCATGCGCCCCAGCTTCTTTCCCTTCACCGAGCCCTCCGCCGAGGTCGACGTGTGGTTCCCGGACAAGAAGGGCGGGGCCGGCTGGGTCGAGTGGGGCGGCTGCGGCATGGTGAACCCGAAGGTGCTCATCGCCAGCGGCATCGACCCCGAGGAGTACAGCGGGTTCGCGTTCGGCATGGGCATGGAGCGAACCCTGCAGTTCCGCAACGGCATCCCCGACATGCGCGACATGGTCGAAGGCGACGTGCGATTCACGCTGCCCTTCGGCGTCCAGTCCTGACCGTCCCGATTCGAGCGACGCCGCCCCCGCGCGCGGCGGGAGTCTCACCAACGAGGAAGCGAAACGTCACGTGCGAGTAGCGCAGTCCTGGCTGACCGAAGTCTTGCAGCGCACCACCCCGGAGTGGTCGGTGACCCCGGAGGAACTCGACGCCGGATTCGTCCGGGTCGGCCTCGAGGTCGAGGAGATCGACACCCTGGAGCGGATCACCGGCGGTCCCGACCGTCCCCTGGTGGTGGGCCGGGTCGCCGAGATCACCGAGCTGACCGAGTTCAAGAAGCCGATCCGGTTCTGCAAGGTCGACATCGGCCGCCCGGAACCGCAGGAGATCGTCTGCGGCGCAACCAACTTCGCGGTCGGTGACCTGGTCGTGGTGGTGCTGCCGGGCGGCGTTCTGCCCGGCGGTTTCGAGATCAGCTCGCGCAAGACCTACGGGCACGTGTCCCACGGCATGATCTGTTCGGTCGCCGAACTCGGTATCGGCAAGGACCATTCGGGCATCCTGGTGCTCGAGCCCGGTACGGCCGAGCCCGGCGCGGACGCCAACGATGTGCTGGGACTGGACGATACGATCGTCGAACTGGCCATCACGCCCGATCGCGGCTACGCCTTCTCGGTGCGCGGCCTCGCCCGCGAGCTGGCCTGCGGCTTCGACCTGGAGTTCGCCGACCCGGCCGTGCGCACGCTGCCCGACGACGAGGCCGACGCCTGGCAGGTCCGGCTCGAACCGGAGTCGCTGTGCACCCGCTTCGCCGCGCGCCGGGTGACCGGCATCGACCCGGCGGCGGTCAGCCCGTGGTGGTTGCAGCGGCGGCTGCTGCTGGCGGGCGTGCGGCCGATCTCCCCGGCCGTCGACGTGACCAACTACGTGATGCTGGAGCTGGGCCAGCCGCTGCACGCGTTCGACGCGGCAAAGCTCCACGGCGGCTTGGTGGTTCGCCGCGCCCACCGCGGCGAGACGCTGCGCACCCTGGACGACGCGGAGCGCGTGCTCGACGCCGAGGACGTGGTGATCGCCGACGATTCCGGCGTGATCTCGCTGGCCGGCATCATGGGCGGCGCGACCACCGAGGTCGGCGACGCCTCCACCGAGATCCTGCTGGAGGCGGCGACCTGGAACCCGGTGGCGATCGCGCGGACCGCGCGCCGGCACAAGCTGTCCTCGGAGGCGTCGCGGCGGTTCGAACGCGTCGTCGACCCCGAACTGAACGTCGCCGCACTGGATCGGGCCGCCGCGCTGCTGGCCGAGATCGCCGGTGGCACAGTGCAATCCGAACTCACCGACGTGCGGGTTGCGACGCCGGCGCCGGAGCCGATCCGGATGGATCTGGATCTGGCCGACCGCACCGCGGGCGTCGTCTACCGCACCGGCACCTCGGCGCGGCGGCTGGCGCAGGTCGGTTGCACGGTCGAGATCGACGTCAGCGAGTCCGGGCACGGGCAGATCGTCGTCACCCCGCCGAGTTGGCGGCCCGACCTGACCCAGCCCGCCGACCTGGTGGAGGAGGTGCTGCGGCTGGAGGGGCTCGAGCAGATCCCCTCGGTGCTGCCGACCGCGCCCGCCGGTCGCGGGTTCACCCCCGCCCAGCGCCGCCGCCGCGCGGTGAGCCGGGCGCTGGCGTTCGCCGGCGCGGTGGAGGTGCCCGCCCCGGTCTTCATGCAGGACAACGTCTTCGACGCCTGGGGGCTCGACGCCGACGATCCGCGCCGCCGGACGCTGCGCGTGCTCAACCCACTCGACGTGGAGCGTGCCGAACTCGTGACCACGTTGCTGCCGGGCCTGCTGGAAGTGGCCGCCCGCAACATCTCCCGCGGCGAGCGCGACCTCGCGATCTACAGCATCGCGCAGGTGGTGCTGCCGACCGGCGAGACCCGCGCCGTGGAGCCGCTGCCGGTGGATCGACGGCCGACCCACGAGCAGATCGCGACCCTGGTGCAATCGCTGCCGGACCAGCCGGTGCACGTGGCGGCGGTGCTGACGGGTCGACGCGAGCCGCGTGGGCCGTGGGGTCCCGGCCGCGCCGCCGAGGCCGCCGACGCCTTCGCGCTCGCCGATGCCGTGGCCGCCGCGGCCGGAGTGACCCTGGAACGCCGGGCCGCGGCCTACCTGCCGTTCCACCCGGGCCGCTGCGCCGAACTCGTGGTGGACGGCACGGTCGTCGGCCACGCGGGCGAGTTGCATCCCGCGGCGCTGGAGCGCTCGGGCCTGCCGCCGCGCACCTGCGCCCTGGAACTCGACCTGGACGCGCTGCCGCTGCGTGAAACCCGTCCCGCGCCAGTGGTTTCCGCGTTCCCCGCGGTATTGCAGGACGTGTCGGTGTCGGTCGAGAAGGCGGTCCCCGCGGCCTCGGTGGAGTCGGCGCTGCGCACCGGCGCGGGTGACCTGCTGGAGGACATCGCGCTGTTCGACGTGTACGAGGGCGCGCAAGCGGGCGAGGGCCGCAAGTCCCTCACCTACGCCCTGCGTTTCCGCGCCGTCGACCGCACCCTCACCGAGGACGAGGCCAGCGCCGCCCGCGACGCCGCGGTGAGCGCGGCGTCCGACGCGGTGGGGGCAGTCATCCGCGCGTAGTTGCTGGTGACCCGGCCGTTCCGTTCGTGATCGTCCGGCCTGTATGGACACTATCCGCAGCGAGACGGCGGATAGTGCCGTGTCGAGCGGGATCGTGTCCGCGTAGGCCGGACCTCGGGGGCCGCATACACCACCCCGAACTCGCTTCGGCGATTCCCGGTGTGATCGCGCGCACCTTCCGCTACCGTGATCGGCGTTTCGTCTCAACGGGTTTCGAAGGGCGACTGTTCGGAGGGCGACGATGCTGAGCCGGCGCGCACTGCTGCGGGGTGCGGCGGTGGCGGGTGCGTCGGCGGCGGTCCCCGCCCTGAGCGGTTGCTCCGATAATCCGGACGCGTTGACGTTCTTCTTCCAGGCCGCGCCCGACGAGGCGAAGGTGCGGATGCGGATCATCGAGGCGTTCGCGAAGGTCCGGCCGGACATCGACATCCGAGTGCAGATGTCGGGCGTCGATCCGCAACAGCAGATCCTCACCTATTGCGCCGGTGGGAAGTGCCCGGACGTGCTGATGCAGTGGGAGTCGTATTCACGGTTCGCCGAACTCGGCGTGCTCCAGGACCTCACCGTCATGCTGGACAAGGATCCCGAGTACGCGGCTCGGCTGCGCGCCGACGGCATTCCGCAGCTGTACGAGACGTTCCGCTTCGAGGGCGGCCAGTACGCGCTGCCGGAACAATGGGCCGGAATCTTCGTGTACTACAACAGGAAACTCTTCGAGGAGGCCGGGATCGCGCCGCCTCCCGCGCGCTGGGAAGACGCCTGGACCTTCGCCGAATTCCTGGACACCGCAACGGCATTGACCAAACGCGACGCCTCCGGCAAGACCACCCAGTGGGGCTTCGTGGACGCGTGGCCGGTGCCGCGCTGGTCGGGCGCGATCTTCGGGATGAACAACGGCGCCGAATGGTTCACGCCCCCGATCAACCCGACCCGCGCGAACATCGATGACGACCGGTTCATCGAGGGATTCCAGTTCTACGCAGATCTGTCCGTGCGGCACCGGGTCGCGCCGCTGGCCGCGGACATGCTCTCGGCGTCCGCGTCGATGTCGGCGCTGGACCTGTTCTCGCAGGGCAAGGCGGCCATGGTGCTGACGGGGCATTGGCAGTACAGCGGTTTCGCCGCGGCGCCCGATCTGGATTTCGATGTCACGGTGCTGCCGGTCGGCCCGCACGGCCAGGCCGCGAAATCCGATATCGGCACCACCGGCCTCGCCATCGCCGCGTCCAGCGCGAAGAAGGATCTGGCCTGGGAGTTCGTCAAATTCGCGACCGGTCCGGAAGGGCAGCGGGCCGTCGCGGCGTCCGGGTTGTTCGTGCCCGCGCTGCGTTCGGCGTTGGAGTCGCCGGAATTCGCCGCGGCGCACACCGGAATCCGCAATCTCGAGGTGCTCACCGGCGGGCCCGCGCATTCGCACCATCTGCCGGTGAGCCCGCGCTGGCCGCAGGTCGACGCGGCCTGGCAGCGGGCCACCGACCGGGTGCTGCGCGGCGCGGCCCCGGCGTCCTGGTTCCAGGACGGCTTGGCCGCGGAACTCGACCGGCTGCTCACGGGAGCGGTGTCGTGACCGCGGAGGCGGGCCGTGCTCGTCGCGGGTCCGCGCTCACCCGCCGCAAGGCCGCAGCCGGCCGCGCCTTCATCGCCCCGAATCTGCTTGCGGTGCTGGTCTTTCTGCTGTTCCCGCTGGCCTTCTCGCTGTATCTCAGCTTCCACCACTGGAATATGTTCGATCCGCCGGAATACGTCGGGATTCGGAACTATCGGCGGCTGTTCACCGGCGACGGGCTGTTCTATCGGGCACTGGCGAACACCGTGATCTTCACCGTCGCCACGATCGTCCCGACGATCGTGGTCAGCCTCGCCGTCGCGGCCGCGTTGAACGCGAAGGTCAAGGGCATCGGCTTCTTCCGCAGCGTCCTGTTCCTGCCGCTGGTGGCCTCGACGGCGGCCATGACCATCGTGTGGGGCTTCATGTTCAACACCGACGGCGGCCTGTTCAATACGGTGCTGGGCTGGTTCGGGGTGGGCCCGGTGCGCTGGCTGAGCGATCCCGGCTGGGCGCTGGCGTCGCTGTGCCTGGTGAGTATCTGGAAGAGCGTGCCGTTCGCGGCGGCGGTGCTGCTGGCGGCGATGCAGGGCGTGCCCGAGGATCTGCACGAGGCGGCGCGCATCGACGGGGCGGGCGGGCCGCGGCGGTTCTGGTCGGTGACGCTGCCGCTGATCCGCCCGGCGCTCGGCTTCGTCTTCGTCATCTCGGTCATCAACTCGTTCCAGGCCTTCGATCAGGCCTACGTGCTCACCGGCGGCAACGGCGGGCCCGAGACCGGGACCTATCTGTTCGGAATCATGTTGTTCCAGAACGCTTTCGCGTTCAACGACCTCGGCTACGCGTGCGCCCTGGCGTGGGTGGTGTTCCTGCTTCTGCTGGCGCTCACCTACTTGCAGTTGCGGCTGGGGCGCAGCGACACGGAGGAGGGCTGATGGGCACCGCGGCCCGGTCGCGGCGGGTGATCGTTCGTCGTACCGCGCGGGGACTGCTGATCTATCTCGCCCTGACGGTGATGGCCTGGTGTGCGCTGGTGCCGGTGCTGTGGGCGCTGTCGGGTTCGCTGAAGAAGCAGGGCGAGGTGACGGGGTCGGCGCTGCTGCCCGCCGAACCGCAGTGGTCGAACTACCGCTCGGTCTTCGAATTCGTGCCGTTCGGCCGGATGTTCCTCAACACCGTGCTCTACGCGGGCTGCGTCACCGCCGGGCAGGTCTTCTTCTGCTCGCTGGCCGGTTACGCGTTCGCGCGGCTGCCGTTCAAGGGGCGCGACGTGGTGTTCCTGGCCTACCTGGGCACCCTCATGGTGCCGCTGACCGTCACCGTGATCCCGCAGTTCATCCTGATGCGCACCTTCGGCTGGGTGGACAGCCCGCTGTCGATGATCGTGCCCGGGCTGTTCGGTAGCGCCTTCGGCACCTACCTGATGCGGCAGTTCTTCCTCACGCTCCCCGCCGAATTGGAGGAGGCGGCGATTCTGGACGGCTGCACCGTCTGGCAGACCTTTTGGCGAGTGTTGTTGCCGCACACCAAGCCCGCGGTCCTGGTGCTCGCGGTGCTCACCTGGGTCACGGTCTGGAACGACTTCCTGTGGCCGCTGATCATGTTGCAGCGCACCAGTATCGCGACGTTGAACCTGGGCTTGGTGTGGATGCAGGGCCAGTACACCGCGCACTGGCCGGTGTTCATGGCGGCCTCGCTGCTGATGCTCGCGCCGATGCTGGTCGTTTACGCCTTCGCCAACAAGGCGTTCGTGCGGGGGATCGCCACCGCCGGTCTGGCGGGACGGTGAGGTAAGAAGGGAACTATGCGACACCCGGCCACCTCGCTGCTGAACGCGTTGACGTTCCTGCCCGAACGGCAGGTCACGGTGACACCGCGCCGGCTGGGGCTCGAGTACGACGACCTGTACTTCACCGCCGCCGACGGCGTGCGGGTGAACGGCTGGTTCGTGCGGGCGAAGCAGCCGGTGGGGCACATCCTGTTCGCGCACGGCAACGCGGGCAATATCGGCGACCGGTCGCCGATACTCGCGCTGCTCGCCGCGGCCGGGTTCGACGTGCTGGTCTTCGACTACCGCGGCTACGGCCGCAGCGCGGGACGGCCCAGTGAGCACGGCGTCTACCTGGACGCGCGGGCCGCCCGGACGGCCCTGCTGGACCGTCCGGGCGTGGACCAGGACAAGGTGTTCTACCTCGGCAAGTCGCTCGGCGGCGCGGTGATGATCGAGCTCGCCACCGAGTTCCCGCCCGCGGGCCTGATTCTGATGTCGACCTTCACCGGCCTGCGCGATGCGGCGACGGCGGTGTACCCGTTCCTGCCGAAGCCGTTCGTGCCGAACGCCTTTCCGAGCCTACGCCGGATCCGCGCACTACGCGCCCCGGCACTGATCATGCACGGCGACAACGACGAACTGCTGCCGGTGCAGATGGGCCGTGCCCTGTACGCGGCCGCCGCCGAACCCAAGTCGCTGAAGATCTACCCGGGCGCCGGGCACAACGACCTGATCATGATCCCGGGCTGGAGCACCGACATCGCGACCTGGGCCCGCGGCGTGCTGGCGGAGAACCCTACTGCGACAAGGGATTAGGGCTGTCGCGTCGGCAGCCCCAGCGTTCGGTGCCGTCGGCCGCGGACACCGACCACCGCTCGAACCCGGCCTTCTCCAGTACCCGGATCGAGGCGGGGTTGGTCGTCTCCACAGTGGCGAACACCGCGTCGACTCGTGGTTCGGTGAACGCGAACGCGGTGAGCAGCCGGGTGGCCTCCGCCGCCAACCCGCGCCCGCGCCGCGAAGGCACTATGCCGTAGCCGATCTCGACCGCCCCGTGCTCTGGCGGCCAGAACAGGCCGATCGAGCCGACCGCCAGCACGCTCTCACGCTCCAAAATCAGCCTGTGCCCGAATTCGCCTGCCCACTCCGGGGTTTCGGCGATCATCCCGGCGATCACGCGATCGCCGTCAGCGGGGAAGTCGGCGGCCCAGGACGCACGCCGGATCCCGTCGCGAACCGCGGCGAGGTCGGTCTCGCTCCACAGGCGCAGCAGGACGTGTTCGCCGATGAGGTCGGCGACGGAGGAAGTATTGCTGGACACGTTGTCTCTCCAGATCGTTGGGGAACGATCCGGCCCGCGAGTCAGTAGTGGGCAGGCCGGACGAGGGTACGCGAAACACAGCCGGTGACGGCCATATTCATCGACCTCCCTCGGTCCCGGGCGGGCGGTACTGCACCGCACCGCCGGTAGCAACGTAGCCTGGATCGTACCTGCCGTTTCCCTCCAACATTGCCTGGCTCATGTCAGGCACACCGCCGGGCCTCTCGATGGTTGCGGATGTAGCCCGGCGGTGTGCACTTCTTTCGTCCTCAATAGGTGCGGGAACTGTCGGGCTTGATCTTTTTCGCCTCGATCAGCCTGGTCCAGGCGAAGCGCTTGCGCGGGCAGTCGTCTACCGAGCAGGCGCGATGCATCTGCATGATCGTGTGGGCGTGCTGGTCGGTGATCGGTGCGGCGGGGGCGTCATGCGTCCAGTCGAATTTGTTCATGCTTGACTCGTCTCGAAGGTGAAGTGCGCCCAGCGTGCGAAACTTATTCGGGGGCAAGCTGTTTCGATGTCGGTGATGCACATGAGCGCGTGCAGCTGGACGACGTCGAGGTGGGTCGGCGACGGCACGATTACGGCCTCCACGTCGGCATGGCGAACCTGGTCGACGAGTGGTAAGGCGGAGGGGCCGGGCCAGTACAGTCGGAAGCCGAGTTGCCTTGCGAGCCTGCGAACTTCAATCCGCGCACTTCGGGGGCGACATTTAGGCGTCCAAACGCTACTGTGTGAAGTTATGGGCACACCGAATGCGGCCTTGCGCGCGGCGCGGAACGCGCGTCTCATGAGCCAAGACGACCTCGCTCGCGCGCTCCGTGACGTCGGCTGCGTCAGCGCCACCAAACGCCTGGTACAACGCTGGGAATCCGGTTACACCACCAACCCCCGCCCCTCGCACGCCAGGGCACTGGAGAAGGTCATGGGCCTGCCGATCGAGTCGCTGGGATTCGGTGCGGTGATGGCCGGCCGAAGCCTGTCCGGCGGAAACGACGCAGGGCACGAAGTCGACTCGGATATCGGCGCTGTGCCGCGCGAACACCACCCGGCTTCCGGCCGCCCGCCGCAACACTCGGGCACCTACTCGGGAATCTGGTTGTCGCGCTACGAGTTCTATTCGAGCGGCCGAGAGCAGACATTCACGTCGTCGCATTACGTGATCGTGTTGCAGCACGACAGCCAGTTGACCGTGCGGAGCTTGCCGGGGTCGGCCAAGTCGTCGCTCGAGCTCGATCTCACGGTGGATGGCCATGTGGCTACCGGTACCTGGAGCGAGCGGACCGCGAGCCGGGGCTACTACCGTGGCGCGAAGTATCACGGAGCCATTCAGCTGTTGATCGAGTTGACCGGTACTCGCATGGCGGGCAAGTGGGTGGGGTTCGGCAAGAACTTCGATGTGAATGTCGGCCCGTGGGAACTGATCTTGCAGGATCGGTCCACTTCGAAAGCGACCATCGAGACGTTCGACCGCCCCGCCGCAGGCTCCTGAGCCACCTGCGCGGAATGGCAGGTCGCCGTACGTTCCCGCACTCGCACGAACGTCGGCGCACGTACCCTTGAATTCATGTCGGAGACCAGTGATATGGCGGCCCTGTTGGCGGCGTTGCCGGACGCGGACCTGCTCGCGGTGGTGCTCGCCGCGACCGCCGGGCGGCCGGGGCTCGAGCAGCTTCACCTGGTAGCCGCCGAATTGGCCGCACGCGGCGGTCATATCGAAGCGGACTTCGATGTGACGTCCGACACCGCCCTGCCGGACGTGCCGCCGGTGTCTGAGACATTCGGCCAGGTCGCGCCGAGCGGGGAGATACCCCTACCGGCCACGGGTAATGCCGAGGTCGGCGGCTACTCGCGATCCGGCGTCCCTACTTTCGAGTCAGTTCGGGATAAGGTCGAGCAGCGCTTCGGTACCGCGCAGGGGATGGACGAGCTTTCGTCGCAGACACCGGCGGGCCGCAGCGTCGAGGAACAATGGGAGGCGCGGGACAAGGCCGCGCGGGAACGCCTGGACCGGATCCGGAAGTCGGTGCGCCGCAACGATTCCGGGTGACCGGGCGAGCCGGTAACGGATAGAGGGTGGATGCGATGACCGAACCGCGGGAGATCGCCGAACGGCTGCTCGACGCGCAGGTGGACTTCCTGATCGGGGAGGTGTCGGGCGAACGATTCGCCGAGGTCGTCGCCCGGGACGTAACGGCGGTGATCGATGTCGCCGACACCATCGTCTTCCGTGACGTGGTGACGCTCGACCAGGCCAAGCGCACCGTGCGCAAGGTGGTCGACCGCAGCGACAGCCCGCTGGCGCGCGAGCTGGTCGGCGTGCTGTCGGACGCGCTCTACGACCACATCGCCGCCAACCACGACTACACGCTCGGCGATGTGGTCGAGCGCGAGCCGGTGGAGGCGCTGCTGGAGAAGATTCTCGGCATGCACGGCGCCCAGGAGCGGCTGCTCGACCGCCTCAGCGAGGCGCCGACGGCGGGCCCGGTGGCCGCCAAGTTCACCGACATGCTCATCGACGACATCCTCGAGGCGAACAAGAAGATCGTCGGCAAGGTGCCCGGCGTGAACTCGCTGATGTCGATCGGGCAGTCGGCGGTGAAGTCGGCGCGCAAGGCCGCCGAGGGCAGCCGGGTCGGCGCGCTGGCCGAGAAGGGCACGCTGTACGCGCTGAAGCGGGTGACCAACGCGATCCGCGAGACCCTGCGCGACGCGCCGGTGCACGGCGCCGCCATGGAGTTCTGGGATGTGCACGCCGGCGAGCCGGTCAGCGGCCTGCGGGACTACCTGAGCAAGGGCGACCTGCGGCAACTCGTGCTGATGGTGCACCGGATCGTCGTCACCACCCGCAACAAGGAGTACGTCGGGCTGCTGCTGGACGAGTCCGTCGAGGTGTTCTTCGAGAAGTACGGCGACCACACCCTGGCCGGACTGCTCCCCGAACTGGGCGTGACGCCGGACGACATCGCCGAGGAGATCCTCGCCTACGGCCCCGCGGTGATCGAGGCGGCCAAGCGAAACGGCGTGCTGGCCAAGCTGATCCGCGAGCGGCTGGAGCCGTTCTACGTCTCGGAGCAGGTGCTGGGCATCCTCGCCGACCGATGACGCCGCGCGGCATCGACGCGGCGGCGGTCCATGCGCTCGGCGATCGTGTGCTCGGGCCGGAGCACAAATCTGTACCGCCCGCGGCCTGGGGTCGTACCGCGCGCGAATTCCTCGCTGGCACACCGTATCTGGATGACTTCGCCACTCCCGTGCTGACCATGGAGCGGGCGGCGCTGGATACGAACCTGACGGTCATGGCCGAGTGGGCGGCCGCCGCGGGTGTGCGGCTGGCGCCGCACGGCAAGACCACCATGTCCCCGCAGCTGTGGGCCGAACAGCTGGCGGCCGGAGCGTGGGGGATCACGCTGGCGACCGGATGGCAGGCGCAGGTGGCGCGCTCGTTCGGCGTCGGCCGCATCCTGCTCGCCAACGCGCTGGTCGATCCGGTCGGATTACATTGGCTGGCAGCGGAATTGCGCCGGGATCCGGATTTCGAGTTCGTGAGCTGGGTCGACAGCGTGCCCACCGTCGAGCGGATGGAGCACTCGCTGCCCGCCGGTGCGCGGATACCGGTCCTGGTGGAACTGGGCGGCCCGCAGGGGCGAACCGGCGCGCGCGGCCTGGACGAGGCGATGGCGGTCGCCGCCGCCGTATCCCGTTCGGACCGGCTGGAATTGGCGGGTGTCGGAGGCTACGAGGGCGCGCTGGCGCACGACCGGACGAGCGACGCCGTCGGCGCCGTGCACCGCTATCTCGACGAACTGGCCCGGCTGCACGGCGCGCTCGCGAGTCGTTACGAACGTCCGGCGATCGTCACCGCGGGCGGCAGCGCCTTCCCGGACCTCGTGGTCGAGCGGCTGGCCGGGCTCGCCGACGAGCCGGGCGCACAGGGTGTTCCGGTGACGGTGGTCCTGCGGTCCGGGGCCTACCTGATCCACGACGACGGCTTCTACTCCGGCATCTCACCGCTGACCGCGCCACACGCCGCCCGCCCGCTCCGGGCGGCCATGCACGGCTGGGCGCGCACGGTGTCGCGGCCGGAGCACGGGCTGGCGTTGCTGGACGCCGGACGGCGCGACCTGCCTTTCGATGCGGGACTGCCGGTACCGCAACGGGTGTCGGGCGGAGCGGAGGTGCCGCCGGGCGCGTACGTGTCGGCCCTCAACGACCAGCACGCTTTCCTGCGGCTGCCCGCCGGTGGTGCGTTGCCGGTCGGAAGCGTGGTGCGACTGGGCCTTTCGCATCCGTGCACGGCGTTCGACAAGTGGCGGCTGATCCCGGTGATCGACGACGCCGAAGCCGCGCGGCCGCGGGTCGTGGACCTGCTGCACACCTTCTTCTGACGCTCGCGATCGTCAGCCCAGCGTCGCGCCGGTGTCCTCGCGAGTCGCGACGGTGGTCCCGCAACTGCGGAAGTGCGCGCCCGGCCGCTGTACCGGGCCGCGGCGGCCGGTGCGCGGCGAGAGGGAATGCCTGCTCGGTGCACCAGTGCGCATGACGGAGGTACGCGGCCGGTGCGACGTGGCGCGAGGGGACGGGGGAACGCGGCGGTTTCCCGCGCGGTAGGTGAGCAGAATGCCGAGGACGACCGCGGCGACGATGAGGACGGCTAGGCGTAGGAACAGCAACGGACTCTCCTGGCAGTGCTGCGAGCTGGACGCCGCTGGCAAACTCGGCGGACGTCCCGTGGCGACGGGGATTCACTTCTTGATTCCCTGTCAGGAGATGAATCGAAACACCGAGATCGTCGTTACCGCTTTCGCCGTTACGTTTCGGCATCCTTCGGGCAATCCCGCCGAAGCCGCCGACGACCGCCCCCGGATCAGCGCCGGGCTTCCTGGGTGAAGACCACCTCACAGGCAACCGGGTCCACACGGTCGGCGAGTTCGTTCACCCGGGTGGAGAAGGCCTGGAATTCGGGGCGGGCGCGTGCTTCGTCGTACAGTTCCCGGCTCTCCCACTGCCCGTAGTTCACCAGGCGGGTGGAGTCGGCCGTGCGATGCAGGTTCGCCGAGACGAAACCGGGTTGCAGGGCGATGAAATCGGCAGTGGTGCTTTGGATTTCGGCCAGCAGGGCATCGCAGTTCGATGGTTGGACGTGCAGGGTGATGATCAGTGTCAGGACACCGGACCGGGTCGTGGGGACGGACATGGAGGCTCCCTGTTCGTTCGCTGACTGCGGGGCCGAGGCTAGTAGTAATAAGCGCGCATATCAACTGCCCGCGCCCACCCACCCGTGAATGAGCTTGCATGATCGTGCATAATCATCACATGGCGGATACCTCGGAGGGGCCCGTGCTGCGGGTCGCGGTGGCTGGTGCGAGCGGATACGCGGGCGGCGAAGTGCTGCGCCTGCTGCTGGAGCATCCGGCCTACCGATCCGGGCGCCTCGAGATCGGGGCGCTGACCGCGGGATCCAACGCCGGCGCCACGCTCGGCGAGCTGCAGCCGCATCTGCTGCCGCTGGCCGGTCGCGTCCTGGCCGAGACCACTCCGGAGGTTCTCGCCGGGCACGACGTGGTCTTCCTGGGGCTCCCGCACGGGCAGTCGGCGGTCATCGCGCAGGCGCTCCCGGAATCGACGGTGATCATCGACTGCGGCGCCGACTTCCGGCTCACCGACGCGCAGGCCTGGGAGCGATACTACGGGTCCCCGCACGCCGGGAGCTGGCCGTACGGGCTGCCGGAGCTGCCCGGCGCGCGAGACCGGCTGCGCGGCGCGACCCGGATCGCGGTGCCCGGCTGCTATCCGACCGTCTCGAGCCTGGCCATGGCCCCCGCGGTGGCGGCGGGCATCGTCGAGCCGACCGTGCACGTCGTGGCCGTCACCGGCACCTCGGGCGCCGGTCGCAAGCTCGACGTCGGCCTGCTCGGTTCGGAGGTGATGGGTTCGGCGCGCGCCTACAACATCGCGGGCGCGCATCGGCACACCCCGGAGATCGCGCAGAACCTGAGCGCGGCCGGTGGCGGTCCGGTGCGGGTGTCGTTCACCCCGGTGCTCGCGCCGATGCCGCGCGGCATCCTCGCCACCTGCACGGCCGTCACGCGCGTCGACGCCGCGCAGGCCCGCGCGGTCTACGAGAAGGCCTACGCCGACGAGCCTTTCGTGCACCTGCTGCCGGAAGGCGCACTGCCGCAGACCGGTTCGGTGCTCGGCTCGAACGCGGTCACGCTGCAGGTGGCCGTCGACACCGACGCCGGGCTGCTGGTGGTCGTCGGCGCGATCGACAATCTGACCAAGGGCACCGCGGGCGGCGCGGTGCAATCGATGAACCTGGCACTGGGTCTCGACGAGACCGCCGGACTTTCCACCGTAGGAGTGGCACCGTGACATCGACCGACATCGCCGGCGGCAAACTGGTCCGCACGCAGGGTGTGACCGCTCCGCTCGGCTTCCGCGCCGCCGGTATCGCGGCGGGCCTCAAGGCCAGCGGAAACCCCGATCTCGCACTGGTTTTCAGCGAGGGCCCGGAGTACGCCGCGGCGGGCGTGTTCACCAGCAACAAGGTCAAGGCGGCGCCGGTGCTGTGGTCGCAGCAGGTGCTGCGGGGCGGCCACCTGCGCGCGGTGATCCTGAACTCCGGCGGCGCCAACGCCTGCACCGGACCCGGCGGCTTCCAGGACACCCACACCACCGCCGAGGAACTGGCGAAGGCGTTGAGCAACTGGGGAACCGAGACCGGCGCCGGGGAGATCGCGGTCTGCTCGACCGGCCTGATCGGCGACCGGCTGCCGATGGACAAGCTGCTCCCGGCGATCACCGAGATCGTGCGCGAGATGGGCGGTGGCCTCAACGGCGGCACCGACGCGGCGCACGCCATCATGACCACCGACACCGTGCCGAAGCAGACCGCCTTCCACCACCGCGACAAGTGGAACGTCGGCGGCATGGCCAAGGGCGCGGGCATGCTCGCGCCCTCGCTGGCCACCATGCTGGTGGTGCTCACCACCGACGCCGTCGCCACGCCGGAGCAACTCGACCATGCCCTGCGCAACGCGACCCGGCGCACCTTCGACCGGCTCGACGTGGACGGCTCCTGCTCCACCAACGACACCGTGCTGCTGCTGGCCAACGGCGCCGCCGAGGTGGCACCGAGCCAGGCCGAACTCGACGCCGCGGTGCTGGCGGTGTGCGACGATCTGGCCGCGCAGCTGATGGCCGACGCCGAGGGCGTCACCAAGCGGGTACTGGTGACCGTGACCGGCGCCGTCGACGAGGACGAGGCGCTGGTCGGCGCCCGCACCGTGGCGCGCGACTCGCTGGTCAAGACGGCCTTGTTCGGCTCGGACCCGAACTGGGGCCGGGTGCTGGCGGCGATCGGCATGGCGCCGATCACCCTGGACCCGCACCGGATCTCGGTGTCGTTCAACGGAAATCCGGTCTGCGTCGACGGCATGGGCGCACCCGGCGCCCGCGAGGTCGATCTGTCCGGGGCCGATATCCACGTGGTGATCGAGCTGGGGCAGGGCGCGGGCGAGGCCACCATCCGCACCACCGATCTGTCACACGGGTACGTGGAAGAGAATTCGGCGTACAGCTCATGAGCACGCCACTGACGGAAGGGCTTTCGGCCCTGGACAAGGCGCACGTGCTCGCCGGCGCGCTGCCGTGGCTGCAGAAGTTCCGCGACAAGATCGTCGTGGTGAAGTACGGCGGCAACGCCATGGTCGACGACGATCTCAAAGTGGCCTTCGCCGCCGACATGGCGTTCCTGCGCACCGTCGGCGTGCATCCGGTGGTGGTGCACGGCGGCGGCCCGCAGATCAGCGCGATGTTGCGAAAGCTGGGCCTGGAGGGCGAGTTTCGCGGCGGCTTCCGCGTCACCACCCCCGAGGTGATGGACGTGGTGCGGATGGTGCTGTTCGGTCAGGTCGGCCGCGAACTGGTCGGGCTGATCAACGCGCACGGCCCGTACGCGGTCGGCATCTCGGGGGAGGACGCACGGCTGTTCACCGCGACGCGGCGCACCGTCACCGTCGAGGGCGTGGCCACCGATATCGGCCTCGTCGGCGACGTCACCTCGGTGGATCCCGACGCGGTACTCGATCTCATCAGGGCCGGGCGCATTCCGGTGGTGTCGACCATCGCCCCGGACGCCGATGGCGTGGTACACAACATCAACGCCGACACCGCGGCGGCAGCACTGGCCGAAGGGATCGGAGCGGAGAAGCTGGTGGTACTCACCGATGTCGAAGGGCTGTACACGAATTGGCCCGACCGGTCCTCGCTGACCACGCACATCGACAGCACCGAACTGGCGGCCCTGCTCCCGAACCTGGACGCCGGGATGGTGCCGAAGATGGAGGCGTGCCTGCGCGCTGTGCAGGGAGGCGTGCCGACCGCGCACGTGATCGATGGGCGGGTGCCGCATGCGGTCCTGCTGGAACTGTTCACCGGGGAAGGCATCGGAACGATGGTGACCCCGCCCGACACAGGAACGACAAGGCCATGAGCACACAGCAATTGCAGCAGCGCTGGTCGTCCGCGCTGATGAACAACTACGGCACCCCGAAGCTTGCGCTGGTGCGCGGCGCCGGCGCGGTGGTCTACGACGCCGACGGGAACCGCTACGTCGACCTGCTCGGCGGCATCGCGGTGAACAGCCTCGGGCACGCGCATCCGGCGGTCCTCGAGGCGGTCACCCAGCAGCTCGGCACGCTCGGGCACGTCTCGAATCTGTACGCCACCGAGCCGGTGATCGAGCTGGCGGAACGGCTGCTGGCGCACTTCGGCGACGGCTCCGGCCGCGCCTTCTTCTGCAACTCCGGCACCGAGGCCGTCGAGGCGGCGTTCAAGATCGCCCGGCTGACCGGCCGCCGCAAGATCATCGCCTGCGACGACGCCTTCCACGGCCGCACCATGGGTGCGCTGGCCCTGACCGGGCAGCCGTCGAAGCGGACGCCGTTCGAGCCGTTGCCCTCGGGCGTCGTGCACGTCCCGTACGGCAATGCCGACGCGCTGGCCGCGACGGTCGACGAGGACACCGCCGCGGTGTTCCTGGAACCGATGATGGGCGAGAGCGGCGTCGTGGTGCCGCCGCTGGACTATCTGGCCGAGGCCCGCGTCATCACCTCGCACTTCGGGGCGCTGCTGGTGCTGGACGAGGTGCAGACCGGGATCGGGCGCACCGGCACGTTCTTCGCGCACCAGGCCGCGGGGGTGGTGCCCGACGTGATCACGCTGGCCAAGGGTCTCGGCGGCGGCATGCCGATCGGCGCGGTGCTGGCGCAGGGGCCCGCGGCCGAACTGTTCACCCCGGGGCTGCACGGCACCACCTTCGGCGGCAACCCGGTGTGCGCGGCCGCCGCGCTGGCCGTGCTGCGCACCATCGACGAGACCGGCCTGCTCGCCCATGTGGAAGCGGTCGGCAAGAGGCTCATCGACGGCATCGACGAACTCGGCCACCCGCTGATCGACCACGTGCGCGGCGCCGGGCTGCTCATCGGAATCCAGCTGACACAAGACCTTTCGTCGCTGGTGGAGGCGTTCGCGCGGGCGTCGGGGTATCTGGTGAATCCCGCCAAGCCGGACGTCATCCGGCTGGCGCCGCCGCTGGTGCTGACCGAGGGCCAGGCCGAGAACTTCCTGTCCGATCTGCCCGTGATCCTCGACGCCGCGCTACGGGAGGCAGACCTGTGAGCATCCGCCATTTCCTCCGCGACGACGACATCACGCCCGCCGAGCAGGCCGAAATCCTCGCCCTGGCAGCGGAAGTGAAGAAGTCGCCGTATGCGCACCGGCCGCTGGAGGGGCCGCGCGGGGTCGGGGTGATCTTCGAGAAGAACTCGACCCGCACCCGGTTCTCCTTCGAGGTGGGTATCGCCCAGCTCGGCGGCCACGCCGTGGTGGTGGACGGCCGCGACACCCAGCTGGGCCGGGAGGAGACCCTGGCGGACACCGGCCGGGTGCTCTCGCGCTACGTGGACGCGGTGGTGTGGCGGACCTTCGAGCAGCGGCGCTTGGACGAGATGGCTTCGGCCGCAACGGTTCCGGTGGTCAACGCGTTATCCGACGAATTCCATCCCTGCCAGGTGCTGGCGGACCTGCTGACGCTCACCGAGCACAAGGGTGCACTGGCCGGGCAGCGGCTCACCTACCTCGGCGACGGCGCCAACAATATGGCGCACTCGCTGCTGCTGGGCGGCGTGACGGCCGGGCTGCACGTGACGATCGCCGCGCCCGCGGGTTTCGCGCCCGCCGAGGTGGTGGTCGCGGCGGCTCGCAAGCGCGCCGCCGAGACCGGTGCGACGATCACCGTCACCGACGATCCGGTGGCGGCGGCGACCGGCGCCGACGCGCTGGTTACCGACACCTGGACGTCGATGGGCCAGGAGAACGACGGCCTGGACCGGATCGGCCCGTTCCGCCGCTTCCGGATCGACGGCGCGCTGCTGGCCCGCGCCGCCACGGATGCCGTTGTGCTGCACTGCCTTCCGGCGCATCGTGGCGAGGAGATCACCGACGAGGTGCTGGACGGCCCGCACAGTGTGGTCTGGGACGAGGCGGAAAACCGCCTGCACGCGCAGAAGGCCCTGCTGGTGTGGCTCTTATCCCAGCGCGCCGGCGGCGCCCGATGATCGAGCGAACCGTATGAGAGCGGGGAAGGCCAAAGCGGGTCCCGCGATCGCGCGGACCCGGGCCGGGCGGCAGCAGCGGATCGTGGAGTTGTTGTCCGCCAACGCGGTGCGCAGTCAGAGCGAGCTGGCGGCCTTGCTGGCGGCCGAGGGCATCGAGACCACGCAGGCCACGCTGTCGCGCGATCTCGACGAACTGGGTGCGGTGAAACTGCGCGCCGCGGACGGCGGCGCGGGCATCTATGTGGTTCCGGAGGACGGCAGCCCGGTCCGTGGCGTCACGGGCGGCACCGACCGGCTGTCGAAACTCCTCGGCGATCTGCTGGTCTCCACCGACCACAGCGGCAACATCGCCGTGCTGCGCACCCCGCCGGGCGCCGCGCACTTCTTGGCCAGCGCCCTGGACCGCGCCTCTCTCCCCGAGGTGGTCGGCACCATCGCCGGTGACGACACCGTCGCCGTCATCGCCCGCGAACCGCTCACCGGCGCGGAGCTGGCCGCGAAGATCGAACAGCTGGCCTGACCCCGGTTATGCATGGGATTGCATCGTCATGCATAATCATTTGTCAGTGGCGGGAGCCGTCCGGGGAGGCGGCGGGCATGCAGACTTGGATACGCACGAAAACCTGAGGAGCTTACAGAAATGGCCGATCGCGTCGTACTCGCCTACTCCGGCGGGCTGGACACCTCCGTTGCCATCAGCTGGATCGGCAAGGAGACCGGGGCCGAGGTGGTCGCGGTCGCGATCGACCTGGGCCAGGGTGGCGAGGATATGGAGCTCGTGCGGCAGCGCGCGCTCGACTGCGGCGCCGTCGAGGCGATCGTGGTGGACGCCCGCGACGAGTTCGCCGACGAGTACTGCCTGCCGACCGTGCAGGCCAACGCCCTGTACATGGGCCGCTACCCGCTGGTGTCGGCGATCAGCCGCCCGCTGATCGTCAAGCATCTGGTGGAGGCCGCCGAGTACCACAACGCCTCCACCGTCGCGCACGGCTGCACCGGCAAGGGCAACGACCAGGTGCGCTTCGAGGTCGGCATCGGCGCGCTGGCGCCGGACCTGAATGTCATCGCACCCGTCCGCGACTACGCCTGGACCCGGGAGAAGGCCATCGCCTTCGCCGAGGAGAACAGCCTGCCGATCACGGTCACCAAGAAGTCGCCGTTCTCCATCGACCAGAACCTGTGGGGTCGCGCGGTCGAGACGGGCTTCCTCGAGGACCTGTGGAACGCGCCGACCAAGGACGTCTACGACTACACCGTGGATCCGACGGTCAACTTCGAGGCCCCCGACGAGCTGATCGTCACCTTCGACCGCGGCATCCCGGTGGCCATCGACGGCCGCCCCGTCAGCGTGCTCGAGGCCATCACCGAGCTGAACACGCGCGCGGGCCGGCAGGGCGTCGGGCGGCTGGACATGGTGGAGGACCGGCTGGTCGGCATCAAGAGCCGCGAGATCTACGAGGCGCCCGGCGCCATCGCGCTGATCGCCGCGCATCAGGAACTCGAGGCCGTCACCGTCGAGCGCGAGCTGGGCCGCTACAAGCGCCAGGTCGAGCAGCGCTGGGGCGAGCTGGTGTACGACGGCCTGTGGTTCTCGCCGCTCAAGCGCGCGCTGGACGCGTTCGTGCGCGACACCCAGGAGCACGTCTCCGGCCAGATCCGGATGGTCCTGCACGGCGGCAACGTCGTCGTCAACGGCCGCCGCAGCGAGGAATCCCTCTACGACTTCAACCTCGCCACCTACGACGAGGGCGACACCTTCGACCAGTCCCTGGCCAAGGGCTTCGTCCAGATCCACGGCCTCTCCTCCAAGGTCGCCGCCCGCCGAGACCTGAGCAAGAAGAAGTAGCGCCACCCGAGACCCGCGCGTGCACATTCCGATGATCGCGACACGAGGAGACGACGAGCGATGACGCAGGGCGGCAGCACCAATGAGGGGGCGCTGTGGGGTGGGCGATTTGCGTCCGGGCCGGCGGCGGCGATGGCCGCGCTGAGCAAGTCGACTCAGTTCGACTGGGTGCTGGCGCCCTATGACGTCCGGGCGTCGAAGGCGCATGCGCGGGTGCTGCACAAGGCCGGGCTGCTGTCCGACGGTGATCTCGCGGGCATGCTCGCCGGGTTGGACCGGCTCGCCGCGGACGTCGAGTCGGGTGCGTTCGGTCCGGCCGAATCCGACGAGGACGTGCACGGGGCGCTGGAGCGCGGGCTGATCGAGCGCGTCGGCACCGAACTCGGTGGGCGGCTGCGGGCGGGGCGGTCGCGCAACGACCAGGTGGCGACGCTGTTCCGGATGTGGCTGCGTGACGCGGTGCGCCGGGTCGCGGCCGGGGTGCTGGACGTGGTGGACGCGCTCGTGGCGCAGGCGGCCGCGCACCCGGACGCGGTCATGCCGGGCAAGACGCACCTGCAGGCCGCGCAGCCCGTGCTGCTCGCGCATCAACTGCTCGCCCATGCCCATCCGCTGCTGCGCGACGTCGACCGCCTGCGCGATTTCGACAAGCGAGCGGCCGTGTCGCCCTACGGCTCCGGCGCGCTGGCGGGGTCGTCGCTGGGCCTGGACCCGGAATCGATCGCCGCCGACCTGGATTTCGATGCGGCCGCGGCCAATTCGATCGACGCCACCTCGTCGCGGGACTTCGCCGCGGAGGCGGCGTTCGTGCTCGCCATGATCGCGGTGGACCTGTCCCGTATGGCCGAAGAGGTGATCATCTGGAGCACACCGGAATTCGGCTACATCACGCTGGCCGACGCGTGGTCCACCGGGTCGTCGATCATGCCGCAGAAGAAGAATCCGGACGTGTCGGAGCTGACTCGCGGCAAGGCCGGTCGCCTGATCGGCAACCTCACCGGCCTGCTCGCCACGCTGAAGGCGCAGCCGCTGGCCTACAACCGGGACCTGCAGGAAGACAAGGAGCCCCTGTTCGATTCGGTCGCCCAGCTCGAGCTGCTGCTGCCCGCCATCGCGGGCCTGATGTCGACCCTGACCTTCCACACCGACCGCATGGCCGAACTGGCCCCCGCCGGTTACACCCTGGCCACCGACATCGCCGAATGGCTGGTGCGCCAAGGTGTTCCGTTCCGCGTGGCGCACGAGGCCGCCGGCGGCTGTGTCCGCGCCGCCGAGGCCCGCGGCGTGGGACTGGACGAACTCACCGACGAGGAGTTCGCGGCCGTCGACCCCGCCCTCACCCCGAAGGTGCGCGAGGTCCTCACCGTCCAGGGCTCCATCGCCTCGCGCAACGCCCGCGGCGGCACGGCGGGCGAGCAGGTGGCCCGGCAACTGGAGGAAGTCCGCACCACCACCGCCACCGCCCGCGCCTGGCTGTCCTGACAGGCGCGCCGGTTATCCTGCGGCCATGACCTTCCTGCTGCTGGTGCTGGCCATCGCGTCCGAGGTGACGGCCACGGTGTCGTTGAAATTGTCCGAGGGGTTCAGCAAACTGACGCCCTCGATCGTGGTGGTGGTCGGGTATGCGGGCGCGTTCTTCTTCTTGTCGCAGGCATTGAAGCGGGGGATGTCCATCGGCGTCGCGTATGGGGTGTGGTCGGCCATCGGGGTGGCGGCCGTGGCCACCATCGGGGCGTTGTTCCTCGACGAAGGCCTGACCCCGGTGCAGATCGGCGGGATCGGGCTGGTGATTCTCGGCGTGCTCGCCCTGGAACTGGGCGCCGCGCACTGATCGCTCAATCTTGTACGCGCACCGGGTATCCCGCGGTTTCCAGAGCGTCCAGCACGTCGTCGCGGTGGGTGGCGCCGCGGGTCTCCAGGGTGAGCAGCACCTCGACCTCGTCGATGGCCAGCCAGGCCCCGGTGCGCGAGTGCACGACATCGAGCACGCTCGCCCCGGTGTCGCCGACCGCGGCCAGGAGCCTGCCCAGGCTCCCGGGACGATCCGAAATTGTCACGCGCACAGCAAGATAACGCCCGGCCGCGCTCAGCCCGTGCCCGATGAGCCGGGTGAGCAACAGCGGATCCACATTGCCGCCGGACAGTATCGCGCACACCGGGCCGCGCAGATCCAGTTCGTCGGCGCGGCTCATCAGCGCGGCGACCGCGGCGGCCCCGGCCGGTTCGACGATCAGTTTGGCGCGCTCCATGCACAGCAGCAGCGCGCTCGACAGCGCGTCCTCGTCGACGGTCACGATCGACACCCGATCGGCGACGTGCGCGAACGGCACCTCGCCGGGCAGGCCTACCGCGATTCCGTCGGCCATGGTCGACATCCGTTCCAGCGCAACGGGTTTACCCGCTGCCAGCGACTCCGGCCAGGCCGCCGCCTGCGCGGCCTGCACGCCGATCACGCGGACCTCGGGGGCCAGGTGGCGCAGCGCGACGAC
This sequence comes from Nocardia wallacei, assembly GCF_029868745.1. Classification (GTDB taxonomy): domain Bacteria; phylum Actinomycetota; class Actinomycetes; order Mycobacteriales; family Mycobacteriaceae; genus Nocardia; species Nocardia wallacei_B. The sequence goes on from NZ_JARWOP010000231.1 coordinate 28,357, forward strand.
CACCCCGGCGAGCAGCCCGCCGCCACCGGTCGGCACGACGACGGTGCCCACCTCCGGCAACTGCTCCAGGATCTCCAGCGCCACGGTGGCCTGGCCCGCGACGATATCGGGGTGGTCGAAGGGATGGATCAACGTCGCGCCGGTCTGTTCCGCGAAATCCATTGCCGCGGTGAGGGATCGGTCGATGCTGTCGCCGACCTGGTGCACGGTGGCGCCGTAGGCCCGGGTGGCGGCCAACTTCGGCAGCGAGGCGCCGATGGGCATGAACACCGTCGAGTCGATGCCGAGCGTGGTCGCGGACCAGGCGACGCCCTGCGCGTGGTTACCGGCGCTGGCCGCCACCACGCCGCGCCGCCGGTCGGCCGCGGGCAGATTCGCGATCCGGTGGTAGGCGCCGCGCGGCTTGAACGAGCCCGTGCGCTGCAGGTTTTCGCATTTCAGCCGCACCTCGAGGCCGGTCCGCTCCGACAGCACCCGGGAGGCCACGAGCGGCGTGCGCCGGATGACCGGCGCCAGTTGCTTCGCCGCCGCCTCGATGTGGTCCAACCCGATGGATTCCATGGCCGACATGCTGCCAGACGATTGCCGATCGTTTCGTGATCGTCACATCGGCGACCGCTGCCGAAAACACCGCCGCCATACCGTCACGACATGCCTCCACGACGACGCTCGGCGTTACTCGCGAAGCTGGTGGTCGACGAACCGGGCCGGCCGCAGATCATCCTCGGTGAACTGCGACGGGTGATTCTCGACGGCGCGGTGCCGCCGGGCACCGTGATCCCGCTGCGCGAGGTGGCCGAACTGTTCGACGTCAGCCACATCCCGGTCCGCGAGGCGCTGAAGATACTCATCGGTGAGGGCCTCGTCGCGCACCAACCGCATTCGGGATACACGGTGGCACAGCTGACCGCGAGCGAACTGCGCGAGATGTACCTGGTCCGCCAGGCATTGGAGGAGGCGTCGCTGGCCGCGGCCGTCAGCCACGCCACCTCCGTGGATCGAGCCGCGCTGCTGGAGGTGAACGCGGCGCTGGAACAGGCCATCCGCGACGACGATCCGGTCGGCTACCACCGCCGGTCTCGTCAGTTCCACCTCGCCCTGTCCCGGCCCTCCCGCATGTTCCGGCTGCTGCATCTGCTCGAATCCGCCTGGAACATCACCGAACCCGTGCAGTCGATGGTGCATGTGTCGCGGGCCGACCGCGTGCGGCTGCACACCGACCACGCGCTGATGCTGGACGCCTTCCTCGCCCAGGATGTGCAGCGACTACTCACTGTCGCGCAACGCCACCACTCCCGGCTCGAGTCGGTACTGGCGACACTGCCCACCGACACCGGCCTCCTCGCACCACCGGACGGCGTCTCGTTCGCATGGCCTTAGCGCGACGGCATTCCCCCGGGCACTATTCGACCTCGACGCTCTCGACCACCCCGAGCACCCCGGACAACCAAGGCGTATAACGCTGCGGATCGGCGACCATGGCGTCGGCGAGGTCGCTCGGCCACACCCAGGCGTAGTCGGCGATCTCCGCCGGATCGGGACGCGGGGGCGCGCCGTCGAACCGGCCGACCAGCACGTGATCCCATTCGTGCTCGACGCGGCCGGTGCCGGGATCGGCCGCCCGGTAGGTAAACGTGCCCACCTCGGACAGCGTGCTGTAGATCCCCAGCTCCTCCACGAGCCGCTCCGCCGCGGCATCGGCCAGGTCGCTGCCCGGCGCCGGATGGCCGCAGCAGGTATTGGTCCACAACAGCGGGAATCGGGTCTTGACCGCGGCGCGCTGCTGCAGAAGCACCCGCCCGTCGGCATCGAACAACAACACCGAGAATGCGCGGTGCAGGCGGCCCGGCGCGGCGTGCGCCTGGGCCACCGGGCACGCGCCGACCGCGCGGCCCTGTTCGTCCACCAGTTCGACGGGCAGGGCCTCGCGGTCGATCGTCGAGTCGATGGTCACCTACCTACCTTATCCGCGGCGATCAGCAAATACTGGAAACTTCCCTCCCGATAGGCGGTGAGGAACGGCTTCTCCACACCGGTGGCCAGCTCGGAATGGGTGCGCAGATCCCAGTAGGGGATGGTGGCCGGGGTCAGATCGGTGACGCCGACCGGGACCAGGCCGTTCGCGGCCAAGGCCCGGAAGTACTCGCCGCGCGGGTGGATCATGCAGCCGTAGTGGGCGTCGATCCAGCTCACCGAGGACGACTTGCCGCCCGTTACGTCGTTGGAGCAGCCGGTGATGCAGACATAGCGCCCGCCCGGTTCCAGCAGGCGCGCGAATTCACCGAACAGATCGTGCAGATCGACGTACATGGTCGTCTCGTTGGTCCAGATCCCGCGCTTGCTGCCCGAGTCGAAGCCGGTCTCGAGCATGTTCTTGAAGTGGAACTGCACCATGTCGGCGACGCCGCGCTTGCGGGCCTGATCGTTGGCGAAGCCGACCTGGTACTCCGAGATCGTCACGCCGTCCACCCGGCAACCGAAGCGCTGGTTGGCCATGATGCTGGTGCCACCGCGCCCGCAGCCGGCATCGAGCAGCCGATCGCCGGGGCGGACGTCACCGAGATGGTCGAGCAGCAGGTCGGCCTGGGCGGTTTCGAGCCGGTGCAGTTCGCGCACGATCCGGTCCTGCCGGGTGTCGTCCGGCCCCTCCAGCACCGACCAGTCCGGCTCGCCGATCCCGTAGTGGTGGTGGTAGAGCCCGTCGACGTCACCGAGTTTGATGTTGACCCGGTCGTCGTTGGGGTTGTTGTTCCAATATTCGGCGACCGAGCGCTGGTAACTGCTGTGCAGGACACCATCGGTCTCGCGGTCGAGCATCGTCATCGCAGATCATCCTCTCGAACCTGGTAGTGCCGGGTCGTGCGCGAATGAGATATCGAAATACGGTTTCGTCAGCTCTGGTCGTGATAGCGGCGGCTGTCGGCGTGCCAGGCGCGGTTGCCGCCCATCCAGCCCCACAGGCCGCCCAGGAAGCGCCGCAGTTGGGGGGTGGCCGCGGCGGCTAGCACCGCCGCCTCCCCTTCGAAGCGGTGCACCAGTTCGTCGTGGATCTCGGCCGTGCGCCGCACCGCCTCCCGGCGCGGGCAGTTCTCTTCCGCAGCAAGCACTGTCGGCAGATTGAACTCCCGGCCGTTCGACAGATCCTCGCGGGCCATCGAGTACAGGTCGTTGACCATCTGCGCGGCCAGTGCGGCCGTGGTGACCACGCGGCGGACGCGGGGATCGGTGTACTCCGGCGCGCTCAGCTCGTAGCCGCCGAGCACGTCGATCGGGGCCATGCATGGCAGGAAGCTGTGCGGTTGCCGGTTGGCCAGGTACTCCCACACCGGTGGCATCCGCCCGGCCGTCCGCCAGCCCGCCTCCGCGCCGAGCGCGATGAACCAGCCCCCGATCTCGGTGCGCAGCCGCGCCAGCTGCGCCGGCGTGGCGTAGTGCGACAGGTGCTCGAACGAGGTGCGGAATGCGCGCAGAATCGGATCGGCTTGCAGCGCGCGCTCCAACCGCTCCTGATACTCCGCCGGTAGGTGCACCGGATCTATTGCGGCCGCGGCCATTTCGAGTCGCGGCCCCAGCTCCGCCGCGGCGCTGGACGGGCTGCCGTCGGGGGCGCGGTCGTCGGCGTCCTCCTCACAGTAGTAGTCGTCTACCGACCATTCCGACACCGCGCATTTGGCGGCGGCGAGCAGCCGGTCCGGGTCGTCGCAGTCCGGATGCGCGAGCATGATCAGCCGCCCGAAATCGGCCTTGCGCAGCTCGTCCAGATTGCCCTCGTACAGGCCGATGCTCTCGGCCCACACCAGGATTCCCTCGTTCACCGCCGTGGCGAGCGCCGGATTGTCGCGCAGCGGCGGCGGGCAGTACAGCGGCGGGATATCGCGGGCCTCCGCCGTCGGACCCGTGCCTTCGGCGGACGGCCCGGCGTCCGCAGGAGCGTGCGCCGGTGTCGCCGTCCGGTGCCCGAATCGGGTGAGATCCGTGTGCCCCGACAGCAGGCGACTCAGCGGGGACTCGCCCGGCTCGCCCGCAGGCTCCGGCGGGCCGGAGCCGAGCGGGCGCTCGCCGTCGTCCGCGTCGCGCCGCGGCCGTAATAGCAGGCCGGACGCGCCGAGCCCGGTGGGCCCCAAGAGGCGATGCGGTGTGACGGCGTCGACCATGTCCGCGAATGGTGACGAAACCGACTGGGGCTCAGGGCTTTCCGAGGGGCTTTCCGGGTTGTCCGGCAGCGGTAACACGGCCGGGGGAGCGTGGTCCAGATTGGTCAGAAGCTTGGCGACGACCGCGGCCAGCTCGCCGGTGGCAGGCGGGGCCGCGGCGCGTGACAGCACCGACATGGCTGCTCACTCCCGTCAGTCGTGCCGGGCGACGAGGACATTGTCGAGGATCCCCAGCGCGTCGGGCACCAGCACGGCCGCCGAGTAGTAGCAGCTGACCAGGTACGAGATGATCGACTGGTCGTCGATGCCCTTGAAGCGCACGTTGAGACTCGGCTCGTATTCGTCGGGGATGCCGGTCTGGTGCAGGCCGATCACGCCCTGTTCCTTCTCGCCGGTGCGCATGGCCAGGATCGAGGTGGTGTGTTTGTCGCTCACCGGGATCTTGCCGCACGGATAGATGGGCACGCCGCGCCAGGCCGGGAGGCGGTTGCCGTCGATCTCGACCGGGTCCGGATAGATGCCGCGACGGGTGCATTCGCGCCCGAACGCCGCGATCGCTTTCGGGTGTGCCAGAAAGAATTTCGTGCTGCGCCGCATGCTCAGCAACTCGTCCATGTCGTCGGGGGTGGGGCCGCCCGACTCGGTGTAGATGCGCTGTTTGAGATCGCAGTTGTGCAGCAGGCCGAAGTCGGGGTTGTTGACCAGGTCGTGTTCGCGGCGCTCCCGCAGGGCCTCGATGGTCAGCCGCAGCTGCTGTTCGATCTGGTTGTGCGGCTCGTTGAACAGGTCCGCGACGCGGGTGTGCACGCGCAGCACGCTCTGTGCCAGGCCCAGCTCGTACTCGCGCGGGGCGGCGTCGTAGTCGACGAAGGTGCCCTCGAGCAGCGGCTCGCCCGCGTGCCCGGAGGAGATCTCGATATTCGCCTCGCCGTGGTTGTTCTGGGGTCGCGACGGCGCCGACGCGAAGCGCGACAGCTGCTCGCTCAGCGCCGGTATCTCGTCGCGGGTGCGCTCGAACGCGGCGCGGGGGAGCGCGAGCAGGGTGGTGCGGGTGACGGTGGTGAGCGTGACCGGCCAGATGGCGTCGTCGTCGGTGAGCACGTCCTCGCCGAAATACGAACCGCTGCCGAGGATGCCGACCCGCGTGGTCTCGCCGTACTCGCCGGTGCCGAGCTTGCTCAGCTTGCCGTGCACGATGAGCAGGAGCTGGTCGATGGGGTTGCCGAATTCGGCGACGACCGTGCCCGGCTCCAGGTCGCGCTGCTCGAACTGCCGGGCGAGCGCGCCGAGCGCCTCCTCGTCGTCGAAACCGCGCAGCGGCGGCAGTTCCTGCAACTCCAGGGGAATGACCCGGGCCTGGCCGCCGTCGACGGCGAATTCGACCTCGCCGTTGCCGACGGTGTGGGTCAGGCGGCGGTTGACGCGGTAGATGCCGCCGTGCACCTGGACCCAGGGCAGCATGCGGGTCAGCCAGCGGGAACTGATGCCCTGCATCTGCGGTTCGGATTTGGTGGTGTGCGCGAGTTGGTGTGCGGCACCGGTGGACAGGCTCTTCTGCACGTGGTTCTCGGTCTGTGCCGGCAGTTCGATGGTCATGCTGCGGTCCTCACCTCGTAATTGCCACGGCGACGGCGACGGCGCCGGTGGTGGAGACAGGTCGATACGGCAGGCCGGGGGCCTGCTCAACTTGACACTCGAGCGAAACTAAATGCGCGACAGCGCGTTTCCAGCGAATCGATAGTAAGTCCCGGCACCGACAGGATGTGGCGGAATTCGCGAACCGAGGTGAAAAACCTTGTGCCATAACGATTGGTGATCGCTCGGCCGTCCGTTCAGCTGTTCGGCGCGTCGGCGGCGAATGCCCTCGGCGCGTCGGGGGCGGTACGTGCCGCCGCGTGCGGAGACAGGACGAGGAGTCGCCGGTGGGCATCGCAACGAACCGGCGAACCGCTCGTAACGAACGGGCGAACCGCTCGTTGCCGGATGCGTCCGGTCCGATGCCCGCGAAGTAGGCTGATGATGTGGCAAGCTCATCTGGACGCGCAGGGGTCTGTGACGGGCGTCACGTGCAGGGCGAGGGCTGGGAGTTTCCGTGAGGTTCGATACGAGGTTCGTCGCGCGGTCGGTGCAGCGGTTGGTGGCGACGGCGCAGAACGGGCTCGAGGTGATCCGCTTCGGGGGGCTGGCGCACGACGTGGAGTCGTCGCCGTACGAGGTCACCGAGCGCAAGCGCATGTACCGGCTGCGGCACTACTTCCCCGACGACACCACCCCCGGCCGTCCCGTGGCGCTGCTGGTGCCGCCGCTGATGGTCAATGCCGACATCTACGACGTGAATGCCGAGGGCGGCGCCGTCGGCATCCTGCAGCGCGCCGGAATCGATTGCTGGGTCATCGATTTCGGGTCGCCCGCCAGCGAGGAGGGCGGCTGGCAGCGCGACCTGGCCGACCACGTGCTGGCCCTGGACAGCGCCATCGACACGGTCAACGAGCTGACCGGCCACGGCGTGCACCTGATGGGTTATTCGCAGGGCGGCATGTTCGCCTACCAGACCGCCGCCTACCGCTACGGCAAGGGCGTGGAGAGCATCGTCACCTTCGGCAGCCCCGTCGACATCGTGGCGGGCCTGCCGTTCGGGCTGCCGCACGGGCTGGTGTCCGACGTCGCCGATTTCGTCGCCGACCACGTCCTCACCCGGCTGCCCATCACCGACTCCATGGTGCGCCTGGGCTTCCAGATGCTGGACCCGGTGAAGACGGCCAAGGCCCGCATCGATTTCCTGCGCCAGCTGCACGACCGGGAGGCGCTGCTGCCCAAGGAGCGCCAGCGCCGGTTCCTCGAGCACGACGGTTGGGTCGGCTACTCCGGTCCGGCCGCCGCCGACCTGCTCAAGCAGTTCGTGACGCACAACCGGATGATGCTGGGCGGCTTCGTGATTCGCGACCATCCGGTGTCGCTGGCCGAGCTGCGGTGCCCGATCCTGGCCTTCGTCGGCGAGGTGGACGACATCGGCCAGCCCGCCGCGGTGCGCGGCGTCCTGCGCGCCGCGCCGAACGCCGACGTCTACGAGGCCACGCTGGTCGCCGGGCATTTCGGCCTGGTGGCCGGGTCGACGGCGACCACCCAGACCTGGCCGCTGGTGCGGGACTGGGTGAGCTGGCTCAGCGGCCGCGGCGACCTGCCCGACCAGATCGCGCCGATGTACGAGCACGCCGCCGTCAACCGCCCGCGCTCGGCGGCGACCCGCGTGGTGCACACCGCCGCCGGGCTCGCCGAGGCCGGCGCCGGACTGGGCGCGGCGCTCGGCAGCATCGCCGGCAGCACCCTGCGCGGCTCGATGGAATTGACCGGCGAGGCGGCGCGGGCACTGCCGCGGCTGACCCGCCTGGGCATGATCCAGCCGCACACCCGGATCTCGCTGGGGCGGTTGCTCGCCGAGCAGGCGCGCCGGGCGCCGCTGCGCGACCTGTTCCTCTTCGACGACCGCGTGCACACCAACGCCGCGGTCAACGTGCGCATCGACAATGTGGTGCGCGGCCTGATCTCGGTCGGCGTGCGGCCGGGCACTCGGGTCGGCGTGCTGATGGAGACCAGGCCGAGCGCGCTGGCCGCGGTGGCGGCGCTGTCGCGGCTGGGCGCGGTGGCCGTGCTGCTCGCGCCCGGCAGCGAGTTACGGCGTGCGGTCGAGGTGACCGGCGCCAAGACGATCCTCGCCGATCCGGAGAATCTGCGCGCGGCCACCGACACCGGCGCCCGGGTGCTGGTGCTCGGCGGCGGGGACGCGCGCGGCCTGGATGTGCCGCCGGGGTGCGAGGTCACCGATCTCGAGCAGATCGACCCGTCGCGGGTGGTGCTGCCCGGCTGGTTCCGCCCGAATCCGGGGCTCGCGCGGGAGCTGGCGTTCGTCCTGGTGACGGGTACCGGCGACAAGCTGGACATCAAGTACATCACCAACCACCGGTGGGCGGTGTCGGCGTTCGGCACGGCCGGTTCGGCCGATCTGGACCGCGGCGACACGGTGTATTGCCTGGCGCCGCTGCATCATTCGTCGGGGTTGCTGGTGAGTCTGGGCGGTGCGGTGGCCGGTGGCAGCCGGATCGCGCTGGCCCGCTCGCTGGATCCGGCGCGGTTCGCCGAGGAGGTGCACCGATACGGCGTCACCGTCGTCACCTACACCTGGACGATGCTGCGCGACATCCTCGATGCCGACACCTTCCCCAACGGTCATTCGCATCCGATCCGGCTGTTCATCGGTTCCGGCATGCCGGCCGGGCTGTGGCGGCGGACCACCGAGAGATTCGCTCCCGCACGGGTTCTCGAGTTCTATGCGTCCATCGAGGGAGATGTGGTGCTGGCCAACGTGGCGGGCGCCAAGATCGGCAGCAAGGGCCGCCCGGTGCCCGGCGCCGCGCGGGTGGAGCTGGTCTGCTACGACCCCGAGACGGACGAGATCCGCACCGACGCACAGGGTTTCGCGCGCCGCGCCGCCGACAACGAGGTGGGCCTGCTGATCGGGAAGGCGGCCGACACGGCCGACATCTCGCGCGGTGGCCTGCGCGGCGTGTTCACGCCCGGCGACGCCTGGGTGCCGACGGAGAACCTGTTCCGGCGCGACCGCGACGGCGACTACTGGTTGATGGATCGCCGCGACACGGTCATCACTACCGCCCGCGGGCCGGTCTTCACCCAGCCCATCGTGGACACCCTCAACGACATCGCCGCGGTGGATCTGGAGGTGGCTTTCGGGTTGCGCGCCGGAACGGGTGCGTCCGAGCGCATGCTGGCCGTGGCCGCCGTCAGTGTCCGCCGCGGCTACCACCTGGTACCCAAGGACGTCACGGAGTGCCTGCGCGCGCTGGACCCCGCCCAGCGCCCCGACCTCGTCTTCGTGGTCGACGAGATCCCCCGCAGCTCCACCTACCGCCCCTCCACCCGCGCGGTCCAAGCCGCCGTCCGCCTGGAGCCGGGGGAGAACACCTGGTGGTACGACCGCGCCACCGAAACCTACGAGGTGCTCACCCCCGAGGCGTTGGAAACCCTGCTCGCCTGAGGGGCGGAGGAAATCGGTCGATCTCCATGCGCCAGCATGAAGGTGTGGACGAGACCATGACAAAGCTGGGCGTAGCGGGAAGGTCGATTCGCCTCGCCACCGACGAGGAACTGCCGCTACTGCAAGACATCGAGGAGGCGGCGGGGCGGCCGTTCGCGGAGATCGGCATGACGGCCGTGGCCGAGGACGAGGCGCCGTCGACGGGGTATCTGCGCACGTTCGTCACGGATGGCCGGGCGTGGGTGTATCCCGACGCCGCCGACCGTCCGATCGCCTATCTGATCGCCGACATCATCGACGGCAACGCCCACATCGAGCAGGTCTCGGTGCGCCCGGAGCACGCGGGCCGCCGCATCGGCCGAGCGCTCATCGAACATCTGGCGGCGTGGGCGGCCGAACGCGCCCTGCCCGCCCTCACCCTGACCACATTCACCGAAGTCCCCTGGAACGCCCCGTATTACGAACGTCTCGGCTTCCGCCGCCTCGCCGCCGACGAGGAAACCCCCGGCCTGCGCGCCCTACGCGCCGCCGAGGCGGACCACGGCCTGGACCGTTGGCCCCGCTGCTGCATGCGCCGCGACCTCCCCGCCTGACGGCGCCGGCGTCAGACCTGGAACGCCGTGACCGCCTCGATCACCCGAGCGACCTGTGCGTCGCTGAGGCCCGGCCAGAGCGGGAGACGGATGAGGGTGCTGGAGAATTCGGCGGTGCGCGTGCACGGGTGCGGGGTGCGGCCGAGTTTCAGCCCGGCGGGGCTGGAGTCCAGCGGGACGTAATGGAACGGGGCCGAGATGCCCTGTGCGCGTAGGTGATCGATGAGATCGTCGCGCCGCCGCTCGGTCGGCGTGCGCAGGTAGTACAGGTGTGCGGTGTGCTCACGGTCGGACGGCACCTCCATCAGGCGCACATCGTTGCGAGCGGCCCAGTCCGGCAGTCCGGCGGCGTAGGCGTTCCACACCCGGAACCGGCCCGCCTGGATCCGGTCGAACTCCGCCAGTTGCGCGTCCAGTACCGCCGCGTTCAGTTCGCTGGGCAGATAGCTGGATCCGATGTCCTGCCAGGAGTACTTGTCGACGGCGCCGCGCAGGAACCGGGCCCGGTCGGTGCCCTTCTCCCGGATGATCTCCGCGCGTCCCATCAGGATCTCGTCGGTGAGCAGCACCGCGCCGCCCTCGCCGCAGTGCACGTTCTTGGTGTCGTGGAAGCTGAGCGCGCCCGCGGTGCCGATGCTGCCCAGCGGCCGCCCGCGCCAGGTGCCGCCGAGCCCGTGCGCGTTGTCCTCGACGATGGCCAGTCCGTGCGCGTCGGCCAGCGCGAGCAACCGGTCCATCTCCGCCGCCACGCCGCCGTAATGGATGACCACGATCGCCTTGGTGCGCGCGGTGATCGCCGCGGCCACCGAATCGGCGTCCAGATTGCCGCGCTCATCGATATCGGCGAAGACGCACACGGCCCCGCGCAATGCCATCGCGGTCGCGGTCGAGGTGAACGCGAAGCTGGGCACGATCACCTCGTCGTCGGGCCCCAGCTCGAGCAGCAGCCCGGCCATCTCCAGCGCGTGCGTGCACGACGTGGTCAGCAGCGCGTGCGGAGCCCCGGTGATCGTCTTCAGCTTCGCGGTGGCCGCCGCGGTGAACGGGCCGTCGCCGTGGCTCTGGTCCGACGACAGCACGGCCTCGAGATTGGCCAGTTCCTGGGCGGCCCGGTAGGGCCGGCTGAAGATGATGCGGTCAGTGCTCACCCGGGTCGTTCCCCCCGATCGCTGCGGTCGTGGACAGGGCCGGCGCGCGATGCTCGGCGGTGCCGGCGTCCGGGCGCGGTGTGGGCGAATCTACCGTCAGGTAAAGGGGTTTGCCCACCAGCACGTGCAGCGCCACGCCCAGATACTCGGCGATGAGACCGAGCGAGAACAGGATCGCCCCCGAAACCAGCAGCAGCACAACGATGGTCGAGGCCCAGCCCTCGGGGTTGTCGCCGGGCCCGAAGACCGCCTGCGACACGATGATCACCGCGTACACCAGCCCGGCCAGCGCCAGCGTGACACCCAGCATGCTGACCAGCCGCAGCCCGCGAGTCCCGCTGCACAGCACCATCTTCCAGAACAGCGAGAACAGCCGCCGGTAGTTGTAGCCGGACTCCTCCCGCCCCTCCGACCGCAGCACCACCGGCGCCTGCGCCGCGTTGTCGACCACCCAGGTCAGCGCCACGTCCAGGTACACGCCGTTGGAGGCGACCTCGGCGAGCTGACGCCCGATGTCGCCGCGGATCAGCCGGTAGCTCTCGAACCGGGTGGAATCGGGGAAGGCGAATACCGTGGCGAGCACCAGTTTCGCCCCGCGCGAGGTGAGATTGCGGAGGAATCCGTGCGGCCGGGTGTTGGTCGGCTTGGAGTAGACCAGGTCCGCGCGCTGCGCCAGCGCCGTATCGATGAACGAGCCGATGAAGCCGGGATCGTGCTGGCCGTCCTCGTCCATGGTGACGATCCACTCGCCGCGCGCGGCCGCCATGCCGGCGATGGTGGCGGCGTCCTGGCCGAAGTTGCGGCTCAGCCAGACCACCCGCACCCGCTCGTAGTCGCTGTCCAGCTGCCGCAGCACCACATCCGAGCGATCCGGCCCGTGATCGTGGACGAGCACGATCTCCGTGACGGTGAAGGTCGCTCCGGCGGGAGTGGTGGTGGGCTCGGCCAACTGGTGCAATTCGGCGACCAGTCCGGCGATGGTCTCCTCGCCCCGGTACACCGGTACGACGACCGAGACCGCGTGCGCCCGGCCGGGGTGACCGTTGGACCGCGCCGGTTCGGTAGCGGCAGAGGGAATCGGCATCAGCTGGTTCGACTTTCGGGGACGACGGTGCGCGCCGGAACTCCTCGTTTCAGTACAGAGCCCGAATCGCGGTGAACTCTAACACGCAGCGTGGTGCGGTCTCCGGTGCGGCGAGGCATCCCGACATCATCGCCCCCGAACAGGTTCATGCCAACCGTTACGCCGCCCTGTAGGGTCTGGAACTCGTGGTGCAAAGTGCAGTGTCGACGGCGCCGGCCGAACCCTCTGCGGCGGCAGAACCTTCCGTGGCTCCGGAATCGGCCCCGAGCGGCAGATCGCGCCGGGATATCTACCGCTGGGGAACGGTCACCGCGGTCGGCGTGATTCTCGGTTATGTGGCGGTGCTGCTGGCCGATGCCCGCCACTTCTTCACCGACGACACCGAATCCCAATACACCCCGCTGTGGGTGATGCTCGGCCGCTATCTGCGCGAGGGCAAGCTCCCGGTGCTGATACCCGAGCAGTGGATGACCGGGAACTACACGATGGAGGAGGCGGGGCTGTTCAACCCGCCGCAGCTGCTGATCGATCTGATCGCGCCCTCGGTCGACAATCTCGCGGTCTACGCCACGGTGGTGAAGCTGATCTTCGCGATCATCGCCGCGCTCGGCGTGTACCGGGTGTGCCTGGCCTACGGTGGCCGGCCGCAGTGGGCGGCGGTGGCCGGTGTGGCCTTCCCGCTGACGGGGTGGTTCCTGTTCTTCGACCAGGCCAGCTGGATGACCTCGCTGACCGGCACGGCGTGGATGGTGCACGCGTGGGCGTCGGCGGTGCGGTACGCGCGGGGCCGGGGCGGGCCGATTCCTGTTTTCGTGTTCCTGTATCTGGCGATCTCCGTCGAATATGTGTTCCCGGCGGTGGAATCGGCGCTGATGCTCGTGGCGGTGGCCGTCGGCGAGATCGTGTACCAGCGCAAGTGGCGGCCGGTCGCGCGGCTGACGGCGGTCGCGGTGTGCGCGGGCCTGGCGGGGCTGCTGACCTACCTGCCGAGCATGCTGTCGGCGAAGGTGAGCTGGCGCGGCACTTCTCAGATCAACAACGACCAGTTCCTCACGGTGCCCTGGTCGGAATCGCTGAACGCGAGCCTGCCCTCGGCGGTGCCCGCGCTCAACTCGTGGTGGGGCTACATCCAGCCGCTGCCGATGACCTATATCGCCTGGTTCCTGATCCCGGCGCTGGCGTTCATCGACTGGGGCCGGGCGCGGGCGGCGTGGCGCGAGTTGACGGCGGTGGCGCTGTTCGCGGTCATGTTCCTGATGTGGGCGGCCGGGCCGGGCACCGTGGGTCCGCTGCGCTGGCCCGCCCGGGTGCTGCCGATGCTGGCGCTGGGTCTGCTGGTGCTGGTGTGCGTGCTGCTGGGCCGCTTCGGCACCACGTCGAATTGGCGTAATCGCGCGGTCGCGGGCGCCGTGCTGATCGGGCTGCTGTGGGTGCGGACGTTCTCGGCGCATCCGCACGCCGTGCTGTGGCATGTGCTGTCCGCGGTGGTGGTGGCCGCGGTGGGCGCCGCCGTGGTCTGGCTGGCGCGCAGCCGCGGTACGGCCGCCGCCGCGCTGCTGACCATGGTCGCCATGTTCCCCATCGCCTACGCCCAGGTGGAGAGCGTCCAGCCGAATCCGATGAGCTGGCACCTGCCGACCAACCGCTCCGACGCGAAGGCGGCGTTCCCGAAGTTCGACGGCATCACGCTGCAACTCGGCGACCGCGGCCTGCTGCAGCCGGGGGACCGGACGCTGGACGGCGCGTACGGCTCGCTGGCGTTCGGCAACTACGCCAAGGACGTCGAGCAGCACTACGTCAACGGCTACACCCCGAACGGGCACTACTGGTTCGGCGAGATGCTGTGCATGCGTTGGGATTCCAGTGTCTGCCCCGACGCCTACCGGCGGCTGTTCACGCCCGAGCCGAGCACCGGGCGCACCGTCGCGGACCTGATGAAGCTGGACCGGGTCGTGCTGCAGAAGGCCATGTTCCCCGATGTGGGCAATCAGCCCCCGCCCGAGGGCTGGACGTGGGTGGACGCTCCCGGGCACGAGAAGTACATCTGGGTGCTCGAACGGGCCGGCGGGCCGGTCTCCACGGTGAACGGCCGCGTCGCCGACGCGCACGAGGTCACCGCCACCTCCCTGTCCGAGTCCGAGACCTCCAGCGAGGTGCGGGTGTCCTCGGCGGCGGGCGGGCGCGTGGTGTTCGCGCGGCTGGGCTGGCCGGGGTATCGGGTGACGCTGAACGGCAAGCAGATCCCGTTCACGACCGTCGCGAAATCCTTTGTGGCCGTGGATATCCCGTCTGGCACCGAGAACGCGGTACTGGACGTGACCTGGCGACCGCCGGGCTGGAAGATCGGCATCGGCACCGCGGTGCTGGGGCTGCTCGGCCTGGGTGTGCTCCAATGGCTCTACCTGCGGTCGCGGCGACGGGACGAGCCCGGCGCACCGACGACTGCCGGTTCCCCACGGGCGGAAGCGCTTCCGTGAGCATGACGGGCTCGGAAGGACGCGGACAGGTGTCGCAGCTGCTGCCCGAGGGTGATCCGGGTCTGCCGCGTCGTCCGAAGTCCGGCACGCCCTCTGGCGACGACGGTTCGAGCCCGGAGGCGCACGGGCAGCCGCACTCGTCCGGTGCGCAGACGCTCGCGCCCGGACTGCTGCTGCGGCTGATCCGGCGCCAGGAGATCGCCTTCGCGGCCGTCGGTGGCGTCAACACGCTGCTGGGCATGGTGCTCACCGTGGTGTGGCTGAAGGTGCTGCCCGACAGCTGGCCGCCCGCGACGGCCGTGGCGCTGGCCTACTGCATCACCATCGTGTTCGCCTTCGTCGCGCATCGGACGCTGGTGTTCCGGGTGCGCGGGCACGCGCTGCGCGACTTCGTCCGGTTCGTGCTGGTGAATTCCGGTGGGATGCTGCTGAACATGGCCGGTGTGCAACTGGCGGTCGGTGTCCTGGACCTGCCGGAGACGCCGGCGACCGTGGTGGTGATGGGTCTGGTGGCGGTCGCGAGCTTCTTCGGGCACCGGCACTTCTCGTTCCGGCGGCCACGGCGCGGCCCCGCGTCGTCCGCCGGGTAGGTTGTCGATCATGCCGGAGGAAACCTTGGACCCCACCCTGCTGAGCCTGCTCGCCTGCCCGCAGGACAAGGGGCCGCTGTCGCTGGTCCACGATCGCGACGGCAACACCGTGCTGTACAACCCGCGCCTGCGGCGCGCCTACCCCGTCGACAACGGCATCCCGGTGCTGCTCGTCGACGAGGCGCGCGAGGCGAGTGCCGAAGAGCACGAGGCCTTTTCGGCCCAGCGCTGACACTGCCGCGAGGCTGTCACCCCGCCGCCGGAGGCAACTCCAGGTCGCCGGTGAGATAGCGCTGAATCGTCGGGCCGACGACGACCGCCAGTTCGTCCGGGGTCATGGACGCCAGCGGTTCCACACAGACCACCTTGCGGGCGATCAGCAACCCGATCATCTGCGAAGCGGCCAGCAACACTCGCGGCACGCCGGTGCCCGGGGGATTGTCCGCGCGTTCCCGCACATCCCGCAGCACCACCTCCAGCAGGAACGCCCGTGCCAGCGCCGGGTCGTTGCCACCGCCCAGAATGCTGCGCAGGGTCGCCACCGCGTGCACGCCGACCGGAGAGTCCCAGATGCCCAGCACCGTGCGCACGATCGTCACACCCAGCTGCTCGGCCGGCGCCGCGGCGATGCGGTCGCGGATCATCGCCGGGTCGAGCGGCAGATCCAGTGCGGCGGTGAGCAATTGCTGTTTCGTGCCGAAGTAGTGGTGCACCAGCGCCGGATCGACACCCGCCTGCCCGGCGATGGACCGGATCGACGCCTTGTCGAAACCCACCTCCGCGAACCGGATTCGCGCCGCGTCCAGGATCGCCGCCCGCGTCCCGGACCGGCCGGGCCGCCGTCCGCTGCGCCCGGACCCGCCGTTGCCGTTCGCGGCGGGGCCGGGCGCGTCGTCGTCGCCCACCGTCACGCCGTCCGCCGTCGTAGCGTCGCCGCCGCCAAAGCCAGTGCGACAGCGGCGAATCCGGCCACGACGCCCAGATCCCGCCACATCTCGCCGGTCACGCCGGGATGCCGGGACACCTGCTGCAGCGCGTCCACGGCGTAGCTCAGCGGCAGCAGGTTGCTGATCACCTCCAGCCAGTCCGGCAGCTGGCCGCGCGGCACCAGCAGCCCGCACAGGAAGAATTGCGGCCCGACCACCAGCGGCATGAACTGCACGGCCTGAAATTCGGTGCGCGCGAAGGCGCTTGCCAGCAGGCCCAGCGCCACTCCGAGCATCGCGTCCAGCACGGCGATCAGCAATACCAGCCACACACTGCCCTCGGAGCTCAGCCCCAGCAGGCCGAAGGAGACCAGGCAGGCCAGCCCGGCCTGGGCGGCGGCCGCGGTGGAGAAGGCGGTGCCGTACCCGGCCAGCAGGTCCAGTTTCGACAGGGGCGTCGTCATCAGCCGCTCCAGGGTTCCCGACGTGCGCTCGCGCTGCATCGCGATGGCGGTGATCAGGAACATCACGATGAACGGCAGGATGCCGAGCATGCTGATCCCCACCCGGTCGAACAGCCGCGGCGCGCCGGGCATCGCCGGGGTGTCGCGATACACGAAGTACAGCAACAACATCAGCAGCGCCGGCACCAGCAGCAGCATGGCGACCGTGCGATGGTCGGCGCGCAACTGCCGCAGGATGCGCGCGGAGGTGGCGGTGTAGCAGCGCAGCGGGGCCGTCGTCGTCATCGGGGCTCTCCCATTTTGATCAGTGCGAGAAAGGCGTTCTCCAGGCTCGATTCGCCGGTGTCGGCGCGCAGTTCGTCCGGGGTGAGCTGGGCCAGCAGCTGTCCGTCGCGCATCAGCAGCAGCCGGTCGCAGTGTTCGGCCTCGTCCATGACGTGGCTGGACACCAGCAGCGTCCGGCCCTGCGCGGCCAGGGCATGGAACTGCTCCCAGAGTTCCACGCGCAGCACGGGATCCAGCCCGACGGTCGGTTCGTCGAGCACCAGTACCTCCGGATCGGCGACCAGGGCGCACGCCAGCGAGGCGCGCGTGCGCTGGCCGCCGGACAGCTGGTTGCCGCGCTGCCGGGCGTGCCGGGTGAGCCCGACCGCGTCGATGGCGGCCGCGACGTCCTCGGCCGAACGTCCGTACAGCGCACCGAAATACGAGACGTTGTCGGACACGGTGAGGTCGTCGTAGATGCTCGGCGCCTGTGTCACGTATCCGACGCGGGACCGCAGCCCGGCGCTGCCCGCCTCCTCGCCGAGCACTCGCACGCTGCCCGCCTCGATCAGCTGCGTGCCGACGACGCTGCGCATCAGGGTGGTCTTGCCGCAGCCGGACGGGCCGAGCAGTCCGGTGATGCAGCCGCGGGGCACGGTGAGTGAAACGTCGTGCAGGACTTCACGTCCCCCGCGGTGCACCCGCAGGTGTTCGACCGCGATGGCGGGGGACGGATCCGGTGCCGTCATGGGTCACCCTCTTATTCATCGTGTGTTGAATTCACTGTGTGATGAATTGTGCGCCCGATGCGGATCCGGCGCAACCCCGGGGTCGACGACGACGAATTGACCCATCATGCCCTGGTCCTCGTGCCACAGCAGGTGACAGTGATACATGTACGGCGTGTGCGGATCCGCGGGTCCGTCGAATCGAAGCGCGAGCCGCACCGTGCTTCCCGGGCGGATCAGGACGGTGTCCTTCGGGCCGGTGAGTGCCGGGGGCGGCGGCGCTCCGTCCACCTCCAGCACCGCGAACTCGACGTCGTGGATGTGGAAGTTGTGCGGCATGCCGTCGGTGTTGCGCACCACCCAGGTCTCGGTGTCGCCGCGGGTGACGGTCTCGTCGATGCGGTCCATGTCCATCGGCCTGCCGTTGATGCCCGGCAGTTGCAGGTCGAACGTGCGCTCGCGGACCGGTGCGGAGTCGGGCAGCGGTGTGCGGGCCAGGCGGTCCGGGATGTTCGACGCGGTGCGGAGCGTCGGACGGGCGCGCAGCTCGAGGAGGTCGAAGGTGTCGTCACCACCGCTGAATCGATTGTTGAAGAAGTTCAGGCCCAGGTCGGTAGGGTAGCCGCGCACCGTGACCCGCTCGCCGGGCCGCATCCGCACCACGATCTCCGCGCGCTCACCGGGCGACAGCTGTACCCGGTCCAACTCGGCCGGGCGGGTCAGCAGCCCGCCGTCGGTGCCGATCAGTGTGAATCTCCGGTCGTCGGCGAGGCCGAAGTTGTAGACGCGGGCGGTCGAGGCGTTGAGCAACCGCAGCCGGACCAGCTCGTCGCCGACCTCGCGGTACGGTGCGAGGGTGCCGTTGACCATCGTCCGATCGCCGAGAAAGCCGGTGTCGGAAAGGAATCCGTGGCTGTGGTCGAACCGGGCGCCCCGGAATCGCACGTCCTGGACGATCACCGGCAGGTCGTCCACCCCGTAGGCGCTGGGCAGCGGGAGGTCCGCGGACTCGTCGTCGATCAGGAACATTCCGGCCAGCCCGCGCTGGACGTGAGTTTCGGTGGCGCCGTGCGGATGTGGGTGATACCAGAGCGTGGCGGCGGGCTGGTCCACGGTCCACGCGGGTGCCCAGAGCGCGCCCGGTGCGATCGGCTGATGCGGGCCGCCGTCCATCGCCGCGGGCAGATGCATGCCGTGCCAGTGCACGGTGGAGGCCGTGCCGAGGGTGTTGCGGACCTCGACGCGTACCTTCTCGCCGCGCCGCGCTCGCAGTGTCGGGCCGAGGTAGTCGCCGTTGAAACCCCACGTCTCGGTGACCTGGCCGGGCTGGAATTCCCTTCTTCCCGAACGCATTTCGAGCTCGAACACGCGCGTGCCGTCCGGCTCTGTGCGGGGCCGCGCCAACGGCGGGACGGTGAGTTCCTCGGTGAAGACGACCGTCCCGACCGTGGACACCTTCGCCTCGGAGTACCGCCAGGCCGTCACTCCCGTCGCTCCGACCAGGACGAGGACGGCGAATACGCTGAGCCAGAACAGCATTCGCCGCATTCGCGACGGCCGGGAGGACATGTCTCGACGCTAGAGCCGAGCATCGCCGCGCGTAATCGGGAAGCGCCCGGAATTCGTCCCGGGTTCGCCCCCTAGAAGGTGGCCGCGAGCGCCGGGGTTTCGCCGGACCGGTCAGCGCCGCCGCCGAAGCGAGCGCACGATGGACGGATTCGACGTACGGTCGGTGGCGTGACCGGTCGTGTGGTGCGACCGACGGGCGCACGGAGGAGGGGGAGTACTCGATGATCGGAACCGCACCGCTGCTCGCGGTGACCGAACGCCTGGTCGGCGGTGTGCGGTGTGCCGTGCACGACAGCGGGCCCGCCGGGTCCACGGAGGCCGTGGTGTTCGTGCACGGGAATCCTGGGCCGATGGACGACTGGGCCGAGCTGGCGCCCGCGATCGCCGGATTCGCGCGTGTGATCGCCATGGACATGCCCGGTTTCGGGCGGTCGGAGCGGCCACGTTCGTTCGAGCACAGCGTGATCGGGCACGCGCGGTTCCTCGGCCTGCTGCTGGACGACCTCGGCGTCGAGCGGGCGCATCTGGTGCTGCACGACTTCGGCGGGCCGTGGGGACTGCGCTGGGCGCTGGACCACCCCGAGCGGCTGGCCGGACTCACCATGATCAACACCGGCGTCCTCGAAGGATATCGCTGGCACCGGTACGCGAAGATCTGGCAGACCCCGGTGCTCGGCGAGCTGTTCCAACTGGCCGGCACCCCACGCGCCATGCACGTCGCGCTCAACCGCGACAATCCCGTCCCGCTGCCCCGCTCCTATGTCGACCGAATCGCCGGCTACGCGGACTGGGCACACAAGCGCGCGGTACTCCAGCTCTACCGCAACTCCCGCGACCCCGCCGCCGCATTCCCCGAACGGCACCTCGGCCTGACCGCCGACACCCTCCCGACCTGCGTGATCTGGGGCGCCGGCGATCGCTACATCCCCGTGCGCTTCGCCGAACAACAGCGAAACCACTTCCCCCAGGCTGAAATTCACATCCTCGGCGGCCTCGGCCATTGGCCCTTCATCGACAACCCCCAGGCCGTCCTCACCCCGCTGGCCGCATTCCTGCGCAAACACGTGGGAGCGTGACGGGCAGCCGACAACGAAGCGCGACCGGAACCTCTACTGCGCGGCTTCGAACGGGCAGTGATGTGGATCACAGTTGTGGGCTGTCACGTTCTTCGTAGCTGTCCTGTCCCATGGGCGACTCATCACCGACGTCCCCCTTGGAGCCGATCATGAACACCGCGAACATCCACCAGATCGTTGTCCTCGGCGCCGGATACACCGGCATGCTGGCCACCGTCCGGCTGGCGCATCGCACCCGGGGTCGCGATGTGCGTATCACCTTGGTGAATCCTTCGGAGCGCTTCACCGAGCGGCTGCGGATGCATCAGATCGCGGCAGGTCAGGAGCTGGGCGATCACCGTATCCCGCAGTTGCTCGAGGGATCGGGGGTGGACTTCCGCCGGGCCGCCGCCACGGCCATCGATCCCGCCGGGCACCGCGTGACGCTGGACGACGGCACCGATCTGACCTACGACACCCTGGTGTACGCCCTCGGTAGCGCCACCGACACCACCGTCGTGCCGGGCGCCGCCGAGCACGCGTGGACGCTGAACGATCCGCGCCTGGCGCACCGCTTCTCGCGGCGCCTGGCCGAGGTCGCGGCGGCCCGCGGCCGCGTCACCGTGGTCGGCGGGGGTCTCACCGGCGTCGAAGCCGCCACCGAACTCGCCGAGAGCCATCCCGAACTGACGGTCACTCTGATCGCGGCCGGTGAGCCGGGGTCGATGATGGGCGATCGGGCGCGGGCCTACCTGGACGCGGCGCTGGATCGCATGGGCATCGTCCGCGAAGTCGGTGTGCAGGTGACCAAGGTGCTGCCCGACGCCGTCCGCCTGACCACCGGCGAACTGGTGGCCTCGGACCTGACCCTGTGGACCGCCGGCGTGCGCGTGCCCCGCCTTGCCGCGGACGCCGGAATCGCCACCGACACAAAGGGTTTGATCGTCACCGACAACACTCTCCGCTCGGTGTCGCACCCCGACGTGTACGCCGTCGGCGACGCCGCCGCGGTACGCCAGGCCTGGGGCGAGATCCACGGCACCTGCCAGAGCGGGATGCCCACCGCCGCCTACGCCGCCGACGCCATCGCCCGGCGGTTGCGCGGCAAGAAGGTGAAGCCGTTCCGCTTCGGCTACTTCCACCAGCCGGTCAGCCTGGGCCGCCGGGACGCCGTCATCCAGTTCACCCACGCCGACGACACCCCGAAGCGCTGGTACCTGACCGGTCGCGCGGCGGTCGTCTACAAGGAGAGCGTCAGCAGCAGCCCGATCCCCTTCTACGCGATGAGCAAGCGGGTGAACGTCCGGGTGGCGCTGTCCAAGGGCGGCCGGGCCACCCGCTGACCCTTGCCGACCGGCCGCCGCCCGGAAAATATGACACCATGCCGGACCACGTAAGCACCGACCCGTTCGACGCGCACCGGCGACTGCTGTTCGGCACCGCCTACCGGATGCTGGGCAGCGTCGCCGACGCGGAGGACGTGCTACAGGACGCCTGGCTGAAATGGCACGCCGCCGATCGCGACGCGATCGAACACCCGAAGGCATATCTGGTGCGTACCGTGACGAATCTGTCCCTGAATCGCCTCACCTCGGCCCGCGCCGTGCGCGAAACCTACGTCGGCCCGTGGCTGCCCGAACCGCTGCTCACCACGGCCGATGCCGCCGCGGAAACCGAGACCGCCGACAGCGTTTCGACCGCGATGCTGGTCGTGCTGGAAACCCTCGGCCCGCTCGAGCGCGCCGTCTTCGTACTGCGCGAGGTCTTCGGTTTCTCGCACGCCGAGATCGGCGATTTCCTCGACCGGCCCGAGACGACCGTGCGCCAGATCGCCCACCGCGCCCGCGGGCACGTCCACGCCCGGCGCCCGCGCTACGACGCCGACGCGGCCGCACGGCGCGAAGTCACGGAGAAATTCCTGGCGGCCGCGCACGGCGGCGACGTCAACGCGCTGATGGCGCTGCTCGCGCCCGATGTCACGCTGTGGAACGACGGCGGCGGCAAGGTCACCGCGGCCCGCCGCCCGCTACACGGCCCCGACCATGTCGCACGCTGGATGCTGGGCGCCATGGCCAAGCCCACCTCCGCCGGGGCCCGGATGGAACCGGCCATCATCAACGGTGAACTAGGGCTGCTGGTCCTGGT
Organism: Nocardia wallacei; assembly: GCF_029868745.1. Lineage (GTDB taxonomy): Bacteria > Actinomycetota > Actinomycetes > Mycobacteriales > Mycobacteriaceae > Nocardia > Nocardia wallacei_B. The sequence continues at coordinate 50,604 of NZ_JARWOP010000231.1, forward strand.
CGGCGATCAGCCGATCGGCGCGCTGAGCTACGACATCCTCGAGGGTCGCGTCGAGAACATCCGTTTCCAGGTCAACCCGGACAAATTGCAGGGCCTGCGCCGCGGCGGGGATGCCGTTCTGTGACGGGGTTGTCGCGGGTAAGGCGGGGCTGAGCCCGGGGTGGGGCGTCGGGCGGGGGATGACGCTGGTCATTGGGGCGCAGGGTCTTTCGTCCTCTCCGAGGAAGATCGCTCGGATTATGCCGGTCGTCCGAGTTAGGGTGATCCGCACTGGGGAAATTGCCTCACTCCTGATGAGAAGTGTTCTGCGGTAAGGAATTTCGAAATGCTCATGAGTATGCGCCGCGCCGTCGGGCGGGCTCGCCCCGCGGTCGCCGGGCGGGCCGCCTTCGGACTGGCGCCGCTGTTGTTCGCGGCCGCCGTCGCCACCTCCGCCTTCGTGGCGCCCACCGCCACCGCCGGTCCCGTCCAGTACGTGTGCGGCGCCGGTGAGTACGAGAATGTCGACCAGGCCTGCGTGCAGCGCCCGCAGCAGAGTTCGACGCCGCCCGAAGGCGCCACCGCACAGTGCAAGGACGGCACCTACAGCTTCAGCCAGCATCGCCGGGGCACCTGCTCCGGGCACGACGGCGTCAGCCGTTGGCTGTGACCCGGCCCGAATAGGGACGCGATGAGGGATCGGCCCGGCACGCGGGGTGCCGGGCCGATTCTGCACAATGGATCGCTGTGTCTGCCGAGGAACTTGCCGTCGAACCACCCGCGGCCGCGCGCCGCCTGCTCGGCGCCACCCTGTGGTCCGGTCCCGTCGCCGTGCGAATCGTCGAGGTGGAGGCGTACGGCGGGGACCCGGCCGGGCCGTGGCACGACCCGGCCGCGCCCACCCGCCCCCGGCCGGCCCCGCGCAAATGCCGCCTGTTAGGGCCCCCCGGCGGGGGGGGGGGGGCGGGGGGTGGTCGTCCCTCATGCCCCCCCCCACACCCCCACATCCATGGCCCACCCCCCCCCCCCCCCCCCGGGGGCGGGCCCGATCCCTCATCGCGTCCCTATTC
>NZ_JARWOP010000232.1 GCF_029868745.1 Nocardia wallacei
CCCACCACCCCCGCCCCCGCGGCCGGTGTGGGGGGGGCCCCCCCCGCTCGGCGTGCCTGCGCCGCAAATGCCGGTGCCGGGATGACGAAGGGGCTTTTCTCGGCGGATGGTGCCCTTTGTCAGGCGCTCCACCAGGGGCGCAAGGGGACCGTCCACTCGTTGTCGGTACCCAGTTTCATGCCGAGGACCTGGTGGAGTTGGACTACGTTGCGCTCGAAGCCGAGGACGCAGCCGGCCATGTAGAGGCCCCAGACCTTGGCGGTGCCCTCGTCGGCCGCGGCGACGCAGGAGTCCCAGTTCTCGACCAGGTTCTTGCACCATTCGCGCAGCGTGAGGGCGTAGTGCGGGCGCAGGTTCTCCTCGTGGAGGACCTCGAGGCCGACGTTCTGGATGTCGGAGATGATGCGGCCGGAGCCGATCAGCTCGCCGTCCGGGAACACGTAGCGGTCGATGAAGTCACCGGCCTTGGTGGTGCGGGTGTTGTCGGGCCGGGTGATGCAGTGGTTGAGGAACAGGCCGCCGTCGCGCAGCTTGCTCTGGATGTAGCCGAAGTACGACGGGTAGTTGTGCACGCCGATGTGTTCGGTGAGACCGATGGACGACAGCGCGTCGAACTCGGATTCGGGCACGTCGCGGTAGTCGGAGTGGCGCACCTCGGCCAGGTCCTGCAGGCCCTCCTCGGCGATCTTCTTCTGCGCCCACTCGGCCTGTTCCTTGGACAGCGTCGCGCCGATCACCTTGACGCCGCGCTTGGCCGCGTAGCGCACCATGCCGCCCCAGCCGCAGCCGATATCCAGCAGCCGGTCGCCCGCCTTCAGGTTCAGCTTCTCGAAAACCAGGCGGTACTTGTTCTCCTGCGCCTGCTCGAGGGTCCAGTTCTCCTCGCCGTACACCGCGCAGGTGTAGGTCATCGACGGGCCGAGCACGTACTCGTAGAACTCGTTGGAGACGTCGTAGTGGTGGTGGATCGCCTCGGCGTCACGGCCTTTGGAGTGCCGGAAGCCCTCCAGCGCGATGCGCCGCCAGCGCGGCAGCGTCTCCTGCGGCGGCGGCGCGATCGGCTTGAGCGCGTCCCAGCCCAGCGAGCGCGCGATGGTGACCAGCGCCAGCGCCGACGGGCGCCGGAACTTCAAGTCGCTCATCGCCTTCAGGATGTCGTACGGGTCACCCGGATGGATGCCCTCGGCGGACATGTCGCCGGAGATGTAGGCGCGGGCCATGCCGAGATCGCCCGGCGCGGTGGCGATGTAGTTGATGCCGCGCGGGGTACGGATGTCCAGCCGGTATTTCGAGTCCTCCGGACCGCAACTCGACCCGTCGTAGGCGGTGAACCGGATCGGCACCGGTCCCTCGACGAGGGTCTCGAAGATCTCGGCGATGCTGAGTTTGGTTCCCAGTTCCGCGAAGACGTCCGAACGATCTTTGAACGTGGTCACTTGCGTTGCACCGCCTTCGAATACAAATCCAGTAAACGATGATCCGGGTCGTAGTGTTTCTTCAAATCGGGATAGACGTCGCCGCCGTACAATGCGGCGAATTCATCTTTGTCGTAGTACGCGTCCGAGTACAGGGATTTGTGCCCGTCCAATTCGGACACTTTGTGCTCGATGGCGCGATTGGCGGCGCCCTCCTGCTCGCCGGGCGTCGTCGGCACGGCCGACCAGAAGCCGACGTTGACGTAGGTGCGGTCGGGTTCCAGCGGGTACAGCGGCCACGGTCGTCCGGCGGTCGTGGATCCCTTGTCGCGCAGGCGAAGTGGGCACAGCCAGACCGGTTCGATCGGGATGTCGGCGAGGAACCACTCCATGAATTCGGCGGTGCGCTCGATCGGCACCTCGATGTCCTGTACGACGCGTTCGCGCGGCGGGTTGCCCTTGCGGGCCTCCAGCCGATCGGCGATGCCGTACTTGTGATCGAGCGCGATCAGCTTCCAGTAGAAGCTCGAACGCCGGTACTGCCTGGGCCAGAAGCGGCGGATCTTCGGGTTCTGGGTGCCGAACGCGCGCGAGCACCAGAACCAGTCGGTGTCCCAGCGCCACAGGTAGTCGTGGATGGTCAGGCGGTCGCGGGTGGGCTGTTTCGCATCGTGCTGGATGGAGCGGTAGAAGATGTCCATCCCGGTGTAGTCGCTGACCGGGCCGGGCTCGTCGGTCTGCCGGCCGAGGATAAGGTAGCTCTCGTCGGCGGTGAAGACCACGCCGTCGAGGTAGTCGACCGGCTCACCGTCGTAGGAGCGGTCGAGGACGATCTGCGCCATGACCGCTTCCAGCTCGCGCAGGTCGTGGAAGCGCACGTGCCGCAGTTCCACGTAGGGACGCACCTGCTCCAGCTCGATCTTCAGCCGGGTCGAATAGCCGAGCGTGCCATAGGAGTTCGGGAAGCCCCGGAACAGTTCGGCGTGCTCGCCGTCGGGCGTCGCGGTGATGATCTCGCCCGCGCCCGTCAGCACGTCGATCTCCAGCACCGACTCGTGCGGCAGGCCGTTGCGGAACGAGGTGGACTCGATGCCCAGCCCGGTGACCGCGCCGCCGAGGGTGATCGTCTTGAGCTGCGGCACCACCAGCGGGGCCAGCCCGTACGGTAGCGTCGCGGCGACGAGGTCCTCGTAGGTGGTCATCCCGGCCACGTCGGCGGTCCGGGCCTGTGGATCGACCGCGATTACCCGGGTGAGGCCCGAGACGTCCAGCCCCGGAGCGGGGTTCTTGGCTCGGGCCCGGAACAGGTTCGAGGTCTTCTTGGCCAGCCGGACGTTCGCATCCCGGGGGATGGCGCGGTAACTGGCCAGCAGGCGGTCCACCCCCGCCCGATGCGCGGCAAAACCTGATTCGTGTGCGGCCGGTGCGCGGCCGGCCATCCCCAACAGACTCACTGCCACACCTTGACGCTATATCTCCGCGAAGTGGGAGGCCACCGCGAGGGTACCTATTGCCAGGAATTTTCACGCATCCGTTGCAATGCGTTGGGGTCCGGGCGCGATGCTCTGGCATCGGGTGAACGGGCAGGTCGCGGCGGTAATTAGCCAGCCTAACGGAGTGTGCTGGAGCTTTCGGGGTGCCGGGCGGAGATCATCGCCCGGCGTCGGCCGCGCTCAGTTGCGGGGATACCCGTTGGGCGGTCCGGATTGCGGGTGGCCCGGCGGCGGGCCGTAAGGGTGCGGCGGCTGCCCCGGATACGGCTGCGGTTGGTACCCCGGCGGGGCGTACCCGGGTCCCGGCCCGCCGGGCGGCGGGGCGTACCCGGAACCTGGTGGCCCGGCCGGCGGCGCGTGTCCGGAACCCGGCGGCCCGGGCGGCGGCGTGTACCCGGGACCGGGCGGCGGGGCGTACCCCGGATCGTGCGCGGGCGGCGGGTAGCCACCGGTCGCGGCGTGGGGATGCACCGGGGTGTGCTGTGGCGCGGCGGAATTCGCGTGGCCCGCCGATGCGCCCTGACCCTGCGGAAATCCGTCCGGCGACGCCTGGACGCCCGCGACGCCGGGCGGTTGCGCCGCCTGGTAGGGCGAATTGTTCTGCGGCGGAGGCGAACCCGCACCGGCGGTGGGTCCGGTGGGCTTGCGCAGTTCGCCGCGCAGCAGCCAGACACAGCCCGCGCTCAGCAGCGGGCCGACGACTATCAGGGTCCAGCCGATGCGCTTGTTCCTGCTGTTCTGCTCGTCGACGGTGCGCGTGGTCGAGCTGCCGTGCCGGCTGGTCGTCGTGCAGGTGTCGCCGGCCTTCATCTCGTGGCCGCCGCAGTCCACCTTGCCGTCGCCGTTCAGCGTCACGATGCCGCCGATCAGCAGGCCGATGCCGAACACGATGCCGAGCACGTAGGTGACGACGTCCTTGATCCGACGTGCGCGCAGCACGGTATTCGACACGAACCCCCCTAGGTGATTCCCGTTACGATGACGACCCGGCTCCCCTGAGTCGCGGCGTAGCATAGCCCGGCGGCAGGCAAGGTGCACATCGCCGACTCAAACAAGGAGTTCACAGTGGGACAGGTCAGCGCCTCCAGTTCGATCGTCGTTCCGGCCGACTCGCAGCGCACGCTCGAGGCGATCTCGGACTACGAGACGGTGCGACCCCGCATCCTCTCGTCGCACTATCGGGACTACAAGGTGCTCGAGGGCGGCAAGGGCGCCGGCACGGTCGCCGAATGGACGCTGCAGGCCACCGAGAAGCGGTCGCGCAATGTGCACGCGGTGGTATCGGTCTCGGATTCGATCGTGACGGAACGGGATTCGAACTCGACGCTGGTGACGACCTGGACGGTGACGCCGTCCGGCGCCGGTTCCCTGGTCACCGTCCGGACCAGCTGGAAGGGCGCCGGCGGCGTTCCCGGCTTCTTCGAGGGCATCTTCGCGCCCCTGGGCCTGAAGAAGATTCAGGCCGAGGTACTGGAGAACCTGAAAGGCGAACTGTCGTAAGGGATTCCGGCCACGCGCGGGCCGGATCGGTTCAGCCCTCGGCGATGTCGAAGAGGTTGCCCTCGGGATCAGCGAGGGTGGACCAGCTGATCCCGTACTCGTCGTAATCGGCGATGTGCTTTGCGCCCAGCGTGATCGCCCGCTCGATCTGGTCGCGACGATCGGTCGTGACCAGATCGAGGTGGACGACGTTCTTGCCCGGATTCTTGTCCGGCACGCGCAGGAACATCAGGGTCGGCGACATCGTGTCGCGGCCGACCGTCGCGAAATTCCGGTTCGCCTCCGGATCGACCGGCTGCTCCAGCAGTTCGGCGTAGAAGCGCGCCAGTGCGGCGGCGTCCGCGCAGTCGACGGCGATATTGGCGAGCCTGGGTGGCATCGGTATTCCTTTCTTCACGGCCGGCCGACCGGCCAGCAGACCTCGGTGCGGAAATCGGCGGGATCCGCGACATCGGCGGGCCCGACGAGGTACAGCTCCCGCACGGGTTCGGCGAGTGCGGTGTCGTGCTCGGCGACGTGGCTGCCCAGGGTGCCGTAGGTGCGGTCGAAGTCGGTGAACGGGCCGGTGTGCACGGCGATCGCGAAACGCCGGGCCGGAAGTTCGAGCACCGCGGTGCCGTCGGCGGGTGCGAGCCGGTCGCGCTCGGCGGGTGCGATCGGCACGAACGCGACCACCTCGCCGGCTTCGTTCTCGAAGAAGTCGGTGGAGTAGGTGGCCCCCGCCGGACCGGCCGGTGCGACGCCCGCGGTGGCCAGTGTCCCGTAGAGCCGGCCGAAGGCGGCGTCGCACCATTCCGAGATGCCCTCTTGCGCAACAGTATTCGCGAAGGTGAGCGCGGGAAAGGCTGGTACCGAACGGTATTCGACCTCGATCGGCGGGCTCGGCGACAACAGGGCCCGCAGCGAGGCCACCACGTCCCGGGTGCGCGCCAGCTCGGCCTCCATGCGTTCCAGATGGGCCCGCAGGGCGGTATCGCGCGCGGATCGGTCGGGCGCGGCCAGCACCGTGCGGATGTGGGGCAGCGGCATGTTCAGATCACGCAGGCGCCGGATGAGATGCGCCTGCGCGACCTGTTCGGTCGAGTAGCGCCGATAGCCCGAGGCCGGGTCTCTCGTCGCGGGTTGGAGCAGCTCGATCTCGTCGTAGTACCGCAGCGTCTTGACGCTGAGGTACGTCAGCCGGGCGAATTCCCCGATGGGGACTGTCGCTGTCATGCCGATCAGCGAACACCCTCCAGCGGGGGGAGAGTCAATAGGTCAGCACGAAGGTCAGCAGGGGCGTGGTTTGAATGGCGCCGCGCCACCACGAGTAGCCGAACCAGACACCCGGGGTGACCTCGCGGATCTCGTCCCAGATCTGCGGGGTGATGGACGGGGCGTAGTCCAGCGCCCACACCGGCTGGCCGTCGAGGATCGACGGGGCGCTGTAGACGTTGGCGGGGAAGCCCTCGGTCCCGCCGCCGAGTATGCGATTCTGCAGGATCCCGCCGTCCGGGTTGGTGTAGAAGTTCTTGCCGCTCCACAGCGGCGGCGCTACCGCCTCCACGATCGGTGGGCGCGCGACCCAGCCGTTCGTCACGCCGATGGGGACCGTGCCCCGCGGCGCGTCCAGGAAGATCTGGTCCTGTTGCTGTGGGTCGCAGATGTCGCGCAACGCCACGATGGTGGCCTGGGGATTGTCGGGATACAGCGCGCAGCCGCCCCCGTAATCGGTGTCGGCGTGCGCGGCGGGCGCGGCGACGACGACCGGCGCCACGGCGAGCAATGCCGCCAGGCAGGCCGGTGCGAACACTCGCCCGAGAGATATTCGAGTTGGTTCACGGCCTGCCCGCATAACCGCCTCCATGTGACCTGACCCCACCCACCGATCGTAGTTCGCTATCGCCGGGTCGATAGGGGGGTAGACCCAATCGTGACTACGCTGGGGAGCAACCACTTCCCGCAGAGAGGACAGCCCGTGGAGCCCGGTGGACAGGTCGACATGCAGGCCCTGCTTGCGCAGGCACAACAGATGCAGCAGGCGGTGATGGCCGCCCAGGCCGAACTCGCCGAGGCCGAGGTCGAGGGGGAGGCCGGCGGCGGGCTGGTGAAGGTCACCGTGAAGGCGACCGGTGAGATCCAGACGTTGCAGATCGATCCGAAGGTCGTCGACCCGGACGACATCGAGACCTTGCAGGACCTGGTGGTGGGCGCAATCAACGCCGCGACCGCCAACGCCCAGCAGCTGGCCGCGGAGAAGCTGGGCCCGCTGGCCGGTGGCATGGGCGGGGGTTCCATGCCCGGCCTGCCGTTCTGAGCCCGGGGCCACCGCGTTGTACGAGGGTCCGGTTCAGGATCTGATCGACGAGCTGGGCAAGCTGCCCGGCGTCGGTCCCAAGAGCGCGCAGCGGATCGCGTTCCACCTGCTGTCGGTCGAGCCGCCGGAGATCGACCGGTTGCAGGCCGCGCTGCAGAAGGTGCGCGACGGGGTGCGGTTCTGTTCGGTGTGCGGCACCGTGTCCGACGGTGAGCTGTGCCGCATCTGCGCCGACCCGCGCCGTGACCGCACCCTGATCTGCGTGGTCGAGGAGCCCAAGGATGTGCAGGCCATCGAGCGCACCCGGGAGTTCCGCGGCCGGTACCACGTACTCGGCGGCGCGCTGGACCCGCTGTCCGGCATCGGCCCGGATCAGCTACGCATTCGAGAACTGTTGGGCCGCATCGGAAATCAGGACGACGGCGTCGATGTCACCGAGGTGATCATCGCGACCGACCCGAACACCGAGGGCGAGGCGACGGCCACCTATCTGGTCCGCATGCTGCGCGACTTCCCGGGCCTGTCGGTCACCCGGCTGGCTTCGGGCCTGCCGATGGGCGGCGATCTGGAATTCGCCGACGAGCTGACCCTGGGCCGCGCGTTGTCGGGCCGCCGCGCACTGTAGCGACGGGGCGCACCGTAGCGACGGGCTCAGAGCAGGATCGGTTCCCAGTCGAGCGCCGCCAGGCGGGTGCGGTCGCCGGTGGTCCAGTCCCAGATCAGCTCGGCGACTCGATGAGCGTCGTCGAGCCGGGTGCCGAAGTGCCGGTCGGGTGCACCGTCGCGGTACTCGAGGGCGTAGTCGCCGTCGCCGTCGCGGAAGGTCTGGATGTAGACCTGAGGTTCCCGCTCGACGATCAGATAGGGATTCGGGTCGGTCAGGTCCGGGATCCACTGGTGGATCAGCGACTCGGTGAGATAAGGGAATTCGCCCGCGCCGCCGTGCGTGACGGTGACCGGAATGTGCCCGGCGGGGTCGAGCAACCAGGCGAGCTGGGGATCGTAGACCGCGTACGACCGTGGTGTGGCGAGGTCGAACAGCAGGCCGCGCAGGTGGCCTATCGCGTCGTAGGGGCTCGAAACATACAGTGCCGCACCGGTTTCGGCGCCGCCCACGGGCGGCTCGGTGAGGAAGCCGTCCGGTTCGGGCAGTGCCGCGTTGTGCTCGTTCAGCGCGGCCGCCAGTTCGGTCACCACCTTGTCCTCCGGCAGGCCGCGCTGGGCGGTCAGGTATGCGTCGACCTCGTCGGGGGTGGTGGCGACGCCGGAGGGCAGCAGTACGTGGTCGTAGCTCACCCGGCCAGGCTACGTGGCCCGGAACGGGGCTCCGGCAGGGCGCAGGCGCAGCCGCCCGCGAGGTCGAAACAGTCGACGATGAAGGTGTGCCGGGCGTGATCGGTGTCGTGGCAGTCGGCGTCCGTGCACTCCACCGACCGGTCGGTGTGCACGATGAGCGTGCCGTGACAGTGGTCGAGAGTGGCGTCGCAGGATAGGCAGAGCCGTACGTGCATGAAGACCTCCTGGGCGAGAAGACCGTCCGCACTACGGTCTTATCACGCCCGGGGGACTCGTTCGAGCCCCCGGACCGGGCGCGTCCGGAGCAACCCCTCCGCAATCGTCGGTCGGGGCTATGGAAATATCGAGTTCTACCTCAACGGGCTCGAGGGCGAGGAGTGCGCATGACAGCCGCGGTCACACCCACCGGCGCCGCGCCGGACATGGTGGACGTCAACCGGTACGACCCGGGTCACCGAGCCTGGCTGGCCGAGGCGATCGCCAAGGTGCGCGCCGATATGCGCCGCTCGTCGGACACGCACCTGCTGCGGGTCCCGGTGCCCGCGGTGCCCGGCGTGGACCTGTATCTGAAGGACGAGTCCACGCATCCGACCGGATCGTTGAAGCACCGGCTGGCGCGCTCGCTGTTCCTGCACGCGCTGTGCAGCGGCTGGATCCGGCCCGACCGGCCGGTGATCGAGGCGTCCAGCGGTTCGACGGCCGTCTCCGAGGCGTACTTCGCGCGGCTGATCGGGGTGCCGTTCGTCGCGGTGATGTCGCGCGGCACCAGCCGGGAGAAGGTGCGGTTGATCGAATTCCACGGTGGCCGATGTCATTTCGTGGACGACGCGAACGAGGTCTACGACGTCGCCGCGCGGCTGGCGACCGAGACCGGCGGCCACTACATGGACCAGTTCACCTTCGCCGAGCGGGCCACCGACTGGCGCGGCAACAACAACATCGCCGAATCCATCTTCGATCAGCTCGCCGAGGAACGACACCCCGATCCGGCCTGGATCGTGGCGACCGCGGGCACCGGCGGCACCTCGGCGACCATCGCCCGCTACATCCGCTACACCGGCCGGGCCACCGGCATCTGCGTGGCCGACCCGGACAACTCCGCGTTCTTCCCCGGCTGGCGCGACGACGATCCGGCCGCGACCACCGAGATCTGCTCGCGCATCGAGGGCATCGGGCGCCAGCGCGTGGAGCCCAGCTTCGTCGGCGCCGCGATCGACCGGATGATCCACGTCCCCGACGCCGCGGCCATCGCGTCGATCCAGGTGCTCGACGAGTTGATCGGGCGCAAGGCGGGAGCCTCCACCGGCACCGGTCTGTGGGCGGCGTTCCACATCATGTCCGAGATGGCGGCGGCCGGGCGGGCGGGCAGCGTCGTCGGCCTGCTCTGCGATCCGGGCGACCGTTACATCGACAAGTACTACTCCGCCGAGTGGCTCGCCGAGCAGCGGATCGACCTCACGCCCTACCGTGCCCGGTTGCGCACATTCCTGGAATCCGGGGTGCTGTAACCGGCGTATCAGGTGGTCAGCAGGCGCACGATGGCGACGAGGCCGACCACGACGATCACGCCGCGCAGCACCGTCGGCGGCATGCGGCGGCCGACCGTCGCGCCCAGCTGCCCGCCGATGATCGAACCCACCGCGATCAGCGCGACCACCTGCCAGGCCACGTCGGCGACGAAGACGAAGATCAGTGCCGACAGGGTGTTCACCAGCAGGGCCAGGAAGTTCTTCACGGCGTTCAGGCGCTGTAGCTCGTCGTGCACGAACACGCCCAGCAGGCCGATCAGTAGGACACCCTGCGCCGCGCCGAAGTATCCGCCGTAGACGCCGCTGGCCAGCACTGCCAGCCACAGCAGTGGGCCGCCGTGTTCGGGGGACGAGCCGTCGGCCGCGCGGCGCCGCTGTACCCAGCGGGACAGGCGGGGTTGCACTACGACCAGGATCAGGGCGGCGATGATCAGGATCGGGACGATCGCCTTGAACGCCTCGGGTGGGAGTTGGAGCAGGAGGATCGCGCCGAGGGCGCCGCCGAGTAGGGAGGCGGTGCCGAGTCGGAGGAGTCTGGCGCGCTGGCCGGTGAGTTCGCGGCGGTAGCCGAGTACGCCGCTCAGGCCGCCGGGGACCAGGCCGATGGTGTTGGAGACGTTGGCGGTTACGGGGGGATAGCCGAGGGCTAGGAGGACGGGGAAGGTGATGAGGGTGCCGGAGCCGACGATGGTGTTGATGCATCCGGCTGCGATGCCTGCGGTGAGGATGGCCGTCTGAGCTAGCAGGGTCATGCTGTGTTTTTGGCCTCCGCTTCGCTCCGGCGGGTTTTAGGCGCCCAATTTCGACGGTTTTGTGTGGGGGGGCCCTGGTGGACGTAGAGCGAAGGGCCGCCCCCCGACACCACCACCCCCACCCGACACCAACCCGCGCGGG
>NZ_JARWOP010000233.1 GCF_029868745.1 Nocardia wallacei
ACCAGCATGCGTTCATCGAGGTCGAGACGCCGACCATGACGCGGTCGACCCCCGAGGGCGCGCGCGACTTCGAGGTCCCGGCCCGCCTGCAGCCCGGCAAGTTCTACGCGCTGCCGCAGAGCCCGCAGCTGTTCCCGCTGGGTCCACGGCAGCAGGGCGGTGGCGCGGACTTTGCCCTCACTCATCCGGCCACCCGGGGGCACGGGCGCGCTCGTACCGGCGGGGTCGCGGCCGCCTCCGAGACGCGCCCGCGGGTGTCGGCCGGGCCACCGCCGTCAGCTCGCCCTCGCGGCGTAGGCCTCGGCGTACTCCTTGCGGGACGTGGTCGAGGTGTCGACATCCTTCGCCTGGGCGCGCAGCGCGCCGACCGTCGCCTGTTCCTTCGGGATGTGCGCGAACGGGTCCCAGTTCAGGAAGCGGCAGGCGTTCTCCCAGGTGATCTTGTTGATATCGGCGTCACTGGCCCCGGCCGCCTGCAGCTCCTCGAGCACGAATTCCGGCGCGTTCGGCCAGATCGAATCCGAGTGCGGGTAGTCGCATTCCCACGCGATGTTCTCGATGCCGATGTCGTGGCGCATCTTCAGCGAGGTGCGGTCGGTGACGTAGCAGGCGATGGTGTGCTCCCGGAACACCTCGCTGGGCATCTTGCCGCCGAAGTCGCGGCGCAGCCACTTCTGGTTGGTGTAGTGCCGGTCGGAGCGGTCCAGGAAGAACGGGATCCAGCCGACGCCGCCCTCGGAGAAGGCGACCTTGAGCTTCGGGTAGGTGCGGAACGCCGGGCCCCACAGCAGATCCTGGGCCGCGATCAGCGACACGCTCGGCGCCAGCACCATGAGGTTGTCGATCGGTGCGTTGGGCGCCAGGTTCAGCACCCGGAAACCCTGGCCGATATGCAGATTCATCACCGTGCCGTGGTCGGACAGCGCGGCCAGCACCGGGCCCCAGTAGTCCATGTCGTGGTAGCTGGGCAGGCCGTCGAGGTGCGGCAGCTCCGGCATCGACACCGAATGGCAGCCCTTCTCCGCGACCCGCGCGATCTCGGCGACCGCCAGCTTCGGATCCCACAGCGGCAGAATCGACAGCGGAATGAACCGGCCGGGATACGCGCCCGCCCAGTCCTCGATGTGCCAGTCGTTGTAGGCCTGGATCATCGCGACGGTGATCTCGTCCTTGAAGTAGGCCAGGTGCCCCGCGCTGAATCCGGCGAAGGTGGGGAAGCACATCGAGGTGAGGATGCCGTTGGCGTTCATGTCGCGGATACGCTCGTGCACGTCGTACACGCCGGGCCGCATCTCCGCGTAGCCCGCCGGGTCGTAGCCCCATTCCTCCGGCGGCCACGACACCACGGCGTTGAGGCCGGTGACCCCGGTCGGCCGGTCCCGGTAGACCCAGCGGTCGATGCCCTTCTCGTCCACGACGACCTTGGGCGCCAGATCCGCCCACTTCTTCGGGACATGGCCGTCGAACATGTGGATCGGCTCGACCACATGGTCGTCGATACTTACCAGGATCATGTCGTCGATGTTCACGGGACTCCTCGCTGTTCGTGCGGAATGTCGTACGGGTCGACCCCGAGCGTGGCGCGAGATTTTCAATCTCCACCTACGAGAATGATACTCTCGCATCTGGCGTAGACGATACACTCAGGGTCCTGCCGAGGGCAGGGAATCCGGCGACGCGGGTGCTCGCCGGTTCATCGCCGCCCGGGTGGCGCGGTCGCGACGCTGTCGGAGAAGCCCGTCTCCAGCGCGCGCAGGGCGGTATCGAGATACTCGGTGAGATCGGCGTCGGCGCGCTGGACCCAGCTGTCGTAGGCGGCGCGGCACACCGCCAGGGTCGCCCGGCCGACCGCGAGGCAGTACAGCGAGTCCGCCGGACGTCCGGTGCGCCGGGCGGCGAAGTCGCTGATCGCCCGCTCCCATGCGTGGTAATGCACCGCCGCGCTGGCGATCAGATCCGGGACCGAGCTGAGCAGGATCATGCGCATCCGCAGTTCGGGCACGTCGGCGGTCTGATATCGGTTGGCCGCCAGCACGGCGCGGCGGATGGCGGCGAGCAGGCCGAGATCCGCCGGCGCGCGGTCGAGTTGGGCGCGGATCGCGCCGACCTCCGTATCGAAGCGGTGCCACAGCACCGCGGCCTTCGAGTCGAAGTAGCGGAAGAACGTGCGCCGGCTGACGCCCGCGATCGCGGCGATCTGTTCGACGGTCGTCTCCTCGAAGCCCTGCGTCGTGAACAGCCGCAGCGCGACGAGCTCCAGTTCGCGGCGACTGGTGCCGCGGGGGCGGCCCGATCTTGTTTCTGACACGCAATGACATTATCGTAAATGGAGAACAGCATTTCCATTTCGTCACTGTGTGACGAAAGCGCACATCCGGGGAGTCCTCATGATCGACGACGCTGTGGAGACGGAGCACGATTCGGTACGCGACGCGGGGTCGTACCGGGCCGGAATCCGGTGTGCGGCACCGCTGTCGCGCGAGGTGCTGTCATGAACGGCCCGCGGTATCGGTTGGCCGACCTGACCTGGACGGAGATCCGGGATCGCGCGGCCGCCGGCGCCTTGCTGGCCGTTCCGGTCGGCGCCACGGCACCGCACGGGCCACATCTACCGGTATCCGCCGACACCGACGTCGCGGGCGCGCTGTGCGAGCGTTTGGCGCGGTCGCGCACCGACGTGCTGGTCGCGCCGCCCGTCGCCTATGGGTGTGGCGATGCGGTCGGCGCGCTGTCCATCGGGCAGTCGGCGCTGGAGCTGGTACTCACCGAGCTGGGGCGCAGCGCCTGCGAGACATTCGAGCGGGTGCTGCTGGTTTCGACGCATCACGGTAGCGCCGAACCGGTGGCCCGCGCCGTCGACCGGTTGCGGGCCGAGTCGCGCGACGTGCGGGCCTTCGCCCCGTACTGGAACGGTGATCCGCACGCCGGACGCACCGAGACGGCGTTGATGCTCGCCGTCCGTCCCCTGGCGGTCCGGGACTACCGGGCGGTGACGGGTGGTGCTCGCCGGGCGCCGGAACCGGTGCCGCCGTTGCGTTCCTGCGGCGTGCGCGCGATCAGCGACGCGGGCGTCCTCGGCGACCCGGCCGGTGCGACCGGAGCGGAGGGCGGCGTCCTCGCCGAGGCGTTGGTGCGGGCGCTGGCGGAGCGGATCGAGCGGTGGCACGAGACGGCGGCGGCATGAGGGCGATCCGGGCCGGAAGCGGGGTGGCGTCGTGGCGCGGGCTCGACACGTAGCGAATTCCACCGGGCATCGCCGGGTCGCCGTGGTGACCGGCGCGGCCCGGGGGATCGGCGCGGCCACCGTTTTGGCGCTGGCCGATCGCGGGTGGTCGGTGCTGGCGGTCGACGTGGCCGCCGACGATTCGGTGCTGCCGTACGCGATGGGGACCAAACAGGAACTGCTCGCGGTCGCCACCGAGGCGGGCGGCCGGGTCAACCGGGTCGGCGCGGTGCGGCCGTTCGTGGCCGATGTCCGCGACGCCGACGCGCTGCGCGCCGCCGTGGCGGAGGCGGTGGACGCCTGGGGCGGGCTGGACGCGGCGATCGCCGCCGCCGGTGTGATCGCCGGGGGAGTGCCCCTGTGGGACATGCCGATCGAGCAGGAGCGTGCGGTGCTCGACGTCTGCCTGGGCGGTGTGACGAACCTGGCGCGCGCGGCCGTCCCGGCCCTGCTGGACCGCCCCGCCCCGCGATCGGGGCGATTCCTGGCCGTGGCGTCGGCCGCCGCGACGAAGGGGTTGCCGCAGCTGGCGGCCTACTGTGCGGCCAAAGCCGGTGTGGCGGGGCTGATCCGGGCGCTGGGCGCGGAACTAGGCGGCACCGGAGTCACGGCGAACGCGGTCAGTCCCGGCTCCACCGACACCGCGATCCTGGACGAGACCGCCCGCCTCTACGGCTTCTCCGATCCCGGGCGTTTCGGTGGGCAGCAGCCGGTGGGCAGGCTGCTCGAACCGGGCGAGATCGCCGCGGTGCTGGCCTTCCTCGCCGGGGCCGACAACAGCGCGATGACCGGCGCGGTGATCCCCGTCGACGGCGGGCTCGCCCTATGACCGACTGGTGAACTCGACGACCGGGAAGACCTAGGAGACAGGAGTTCTCATGGCGGGGCTGCCGCTGCTGCCCGGATTCGGTGAGCCGCTGCGCTATTCGGCCGAGGACGCGGCGGCGGCCGTCGGTATCCCGCTGGTGCAGGCCCGTCAGTACTGGCGGGCGCTCGGCTACCCGACGACCGGCGACACCGCGGTGGCGTTCGGCGCCTCGGACGTGCAACTGCTGCGCACCATCAGCGGCTACGTCTCGGAAAACGTCATGACCGAAGCGGATACGCTGCGCCTGACCCGGGTGCTGACGCGGGCGATCGCGCATTTGGCGCACCTGCAGGTGGAGATCCTGGCCAGCCAGCAGGCGCGGGCTCGGGCCGGCGGGATCGACGTGGTGGAGCAGATGATGCACCGGATGCCCGAGGTGCAGCGGGTGCTCGGGCAGATCTGGGTACGCCAATTGGCCGGCGCCATACGGGCTTTCGAGGCGGACGCCGATGCCGATCCGGGGGCGGCGGTGGCGGTGGGGTTCGCCGATATCGTCGATTTCACCGAGTTGAGCAGGCATCGCACCGACAGCGAACTGACCCGCATCGTCGGCCGCTTCGAATTCCGTTCCACCCAGGTGATTTTCGAGTCGGGCGGCAGCGTGGTGAAGACGCTGGGCGACGAGGTGCTGTTCACCGCGCACGACGCGGCTGCGGTGGCGGACATCGCGACTCGGCTGATCGCGCAGTTCGCCGCCGACCGCGACATTCCCGGGCTGCGGGTCGGGGTGGCGCTGGGACCGGTGATCCGGTATCTGGGCGACATCTTCGGCGTCACGGTCAATCTCGCCAGCCGCCTGACGACGCTGGCCGATCCCGACACGGTGCTGGCGGCGCCCGCGGTCGCCGAGGCGCTGGCCGCGCATCCGGGCTTCCACCTGAAACCCCTGCCGGACACCGTGATTCGCGGCATCGGGACGGTGGCGCCGGTGCTGGTCGAACGGCAATGAGAGACAGCGAGAGGCGAATGGCCGAATTCTTCTTGTTCATACCGCAGATCCGGATGCCGATGGCCGACATCGTGGAGCGCGCGCAGACCGCGGAGTCGGTCGGGTTCGACGGGGTGGCGTTCATCGATCACCTGGTGGCGCCGGGCGCGGAGCACCAGCCGCTGTGGGAGGCGATGACGGTCGCGAGCTGGGTGGCGGCGCGGACGAACCGGCTGCGGGTCGGGCACCTGGTGCTGTGCGACGCGTTCCGGCATCCCGCGGTGCTCGCCAAGCAGGCGGTGACGCTGCACGAGGCGTCCGGCGGCAGATTCGAGCTCGGGCTCGGGTCCGGTTCGATACCGGCGGAATTGGTCCGGTTCGAGATCACTCGAGCGCGGGCGGCGGAACGCCGAGAGCGGCTCGAGCGCACGCTGGCGTCGTTGCGGCGGTACTGGGGCACGACGGCGGAAGCCCAAGTGCCGCAACCGTCCACGCCGATTCCGCTGGTGCTCGGCGGGACCGGGGCGAAGACGCTGGAGCTGGTCCGGGAGTACGCGACCTGGTGGAATCTGCCCGCGACGGAACTGGGCCGGTTACCCGACCTGCTGCCCTCGATCGGCTCGGCGGGGGCCTCGATTCAGCAGATGATCGGTTTCGTGGGGGCCGGGCAGTCCGCGGCGGAGGTGCGGGCGGTGAGCGAGCGCCGCTTCGGCTATCTCGGCGACGGGCTGCGATGCGGGGACGCCGACGATCTGGTGGAGCATTTCGGTGGTCTGGCGCGGCTCGGCGTGCGGCGTTTCTATGTGTGGTTCGCGGACTTCGCGCCGCCCGCGACACTGGCGGAGTTCGGGGAGTCGGTGGTGCAGGTTCTGCGTGGCGCGGGAGCGCACCCGCGCTGAATGTCTCAGGCTCGGTACACCGGTCGGCCGTCCACGATGGTGGCGGCGATGAGGTCGGTGGTGGGGGTGCCCAGGAGATCGTTCGGTGGTGTGCGCAGCAAGGTCAGGTCCGCGGCTCCGCCGGGTTCGATGGTGCGACGGCGTCCGGGACAGTGTGCCTCCCCGAGGAACAATGCGACGGCCGTGTGGAGCGAAACGCTCTCGGCGTCAGACGGTTTCGCGGGCCGCTCGACGGCGGCGCGGACGACCGCCCACGGATCGGCGGATCCGAAGGGGGCGTCGGTCCCGGCCGCGACGGCGACACCGGCGTCGAGCAGTGACCGCAGCCGCCACAGGTCGGGTTGTTCGTCGGCGGGCACGTCCCGGGCGTACTGGTCGGCGCGCTCGATCGGGAAGTGCGGTTGCGTGATCACCGGTAGCCCGTGGTCCCGCAGCCACGACATCGACTCCGCCGGGATGATCGCGCCGTGCTCGATACGGTCGCCGCGGCGCACTCCGGCGCTGTCCAGCGCGGCCATGGTCACGATCAGCTGTACCCGCGTGACACAGTGCACCGCAACGGATCTGCCCGCCGCGTGCGCGGCGCGGAACTGGTCGGTGAGATCGTCCAGCGGCGGCAGCGCGGTGTCGTCGAGCAGGAATTTGGTGGGGCCCAGCGTGAATCGCGGCTCGGGCGGTCCGGACAGGCCCGGCGGGGCCATGCAGTGCATCCGCTGCACGATGCGCCGGTCGGCGACCAGCTCCGCGAACCCGTCGATATCGGCCTGCCGCAGTGCCGGAGTGGCGTCGGTGAAGCCGGTGATCCCGCGCGCGGCCGCGGCGGCGCTCACTCCGGCCGGGTCGGGTGGCGCCGACCGCAGGCCCTCCGCCAGCCACGCGTCCATTCGCCACAGCCGACCCGTCGCGCGCCCGGCGGCATCGCGTTCCACGCCGGGGAGCGCGCATTCGTCCACGCGCAGTAGTTCGCAGGCACGGGAATTGAGCACCCACAACGCCCCCGACCGATGCTGCACCCGCACCGCGCGGCCGCTCACCATCCGGTCCAGCGCCCACCGGTCCAGCGGCTCGTCGCTCGTTTCGTGATACCCGACGGCCCGAATCCACGTGTGGGCGGCCGCTTCTCGATCGGCCCGGCGCAACCGCTCAGCGAGGTTGCTTGCCGGGGGCTCGTCGAGCCGCACCGATGCCGCGAGCGCCGCCGTAGCCCGCACATGTGTGTGGTGATCGTGCAATCCCGGCAACAGCCACCCACCCCGCGCGTCGATATCCTCCTCGCCCACTTCCGCCCGCAGACCCCGCCCGCAGTCGGTGATGCGCCCCCGAGACCACCGCACATCGGTACACGCGCTCCCGAATACCGTCGCATTGCGAATCAGCATGTCGGCTCGCCCTGCCTCTCGGCCACGAAAGGGACTGCGCGGGAGCGTCTTCCACGTATGGCGCGAATTGAGGCGGCGGTTGCGGGCATGGCTCAGGAGACCGCCTGCGCTGGGATCGGCTGGGGGAGTACGGGTTGCGTGCGGTGGAGGTGGTCGCACTCGACGGCCCATGCGTCGTGGTGGCGTACGAGCCGGTGCGGGCCGTGGGAGAGGGCGGGGGCGGTGGTGAAGGCTGTGGCGGTGGCGCGCATGGACAGGTCGATGAGCAGGCCGCCGCCTGCCTGGACCGCGCCCGCCACGGCCAGGGCGGCGCATATTCCGGAGAGCGGGTCGCCGATGGCATCGGCGCAGAAGACGGGCTCGCCGTCGTGCCACCCGACCAGGCCGCCCGCGACCGCCGCATCGTCGCCGAACGCGACGCGCATCG
Source organism: Nocardia wallacei (assembly GCF_029868745.1). GTDB lineage: Bacteria > Actinomycetota > Actinomycetes > Mycobacteriales > Mycobacteriaceae > Nocardia > Nocardia wallacei_B. The sequence goes on from NZ_JARWOP010000233.1 coordinate 7,725, forward strand.
GGTGGTCGCGGCCGTAGCCGGTGAGGCTCAGCCAGATCTGCCCGGGGCGGTGCGGACGGGAGTCCGGTCCCAGCCCCAATTGCTCCAGTGCGCGTGGTCGGGATGCCTCCAGGACGATGTCGGCGGAGTCGATCAGCGCGGCCACTTCGTCTCGCCCGGAAGGGGTTCGGAAGTCGGCGGATCGGAACTCGTGACCGGCGTGCAGCCATTCGAAGAACTGCGGTGTACTCCGGCTCGCGTCGGGGCGATGGGCGCTCTCCACCTTGATGACCCGCGCACCGGCCCGCCCGAGTAGATGCGCGCACAGCGGTCCCGCCCACAGGGACGACAGATCGACCACCACGCAGTCGTCGAGCCCGCGCCCGGCCACCCGGTCGCTGATGTGCTCGCTTTGCCACGGCGCGCAGCGGTGCGGGGTGGTCGGCAATGCCGCCGCCGGGACACCCAGCAATTGCGCCCGCTCGGCCAATTCCCTTGCGGTCCAGTGGGTCGCGGCCGATTCGAGAGTGACCCAGGGGTCCTCGTGACACGGCTCGCCGACGAGCGCGGGCACCGCCTCGATATCGTCGGGCCGACTCAGCGACACCGCACACCACCCGTCCGCGGTCCGCAACAGCCGCCCGGCCCCACCCGCCGTCCGCCGCCCGGCCCGCCGCAACCCGCGCAAGCCCGCCCGCCCGGAAAGAATCACCCCCGGATCCGGATCCACCCGCCGCCCGATTCGCTCGGTCAGGGCAGCGAATACCCGCGCGACCTCGACCAGCAAACCGTATGCCGGTGCGGGCGACAACACCGGCGGACCGTCCGCCGCACCCGTGAGGTCCATAGCCCCGGACGCCGCCCAGCCCAGCGCCGCACATTCGGCCGGTTCCGCGTCATCTGTCCCCGAAAACCGCGTTCCCCCTTCGGGTCCTGCGCCGGAGGTTGTGGTTCCCAGCGAGCTCAGCCAGCCGCGGACGACGGCGGCGGGAGTGTCGGGCTGGGGAGGCGTGGTCATCGGGGCGTCCTCGACAGCATGCTCAGGTCCGGCGAATCGCTGTGCGGGAGCTCGGTTTCGGTGAGACGGTCGACCAATCCCCACTCGAGTGCGGTCCGGGCGGACATGGGCTCGCCGGTGAGCATGAGCCAGGCCGCGCGCCAGCGGCCGATTCGGCGGGGGACACCGACCGTGCCACCGGCGCCCGGGACCAGGCCCATGCTCAGTTCCGGGAATTGGAAGTAGGTGTCGGGGGCGGCGATCACGGTTCCGGCGAAGGAAGCCATCTCGGCGCCGGCGCCGATGCAGGCGCCGTGCACGCGGGCGGTCAGCCGACCGGCGATGCGGTCCATCACCGCCCACGGCGCTCGGTCCAACCGGACCAGATATGCGGCGACAAGATCGGTGGCGGTACCGAATTCATCGAGGTCTCCACCGCTGCAGAAGGCCGGACCGGCACCGGACAGCTCGACCGACTCGATGGCCGGGTCGGCATCGGCGACCGCCAGCGCCGCCAGCAGCTCCTCCCGCATCCGGGCGTTCAGGGCATTGCGGCGTCGGGGCCGGTCCAGCGTGACAGACAGCGTGGCACCGTCCCGGTGCACGCGCACCGGTTCCCCGCCCGGGGTGGGATCCGCTCGCGCCGGACCTCTTTCGGCAAGCCAGCGGGCGAATTCGCTGCCCCCCAGCAACATCGAGTACGCCGCCGCCTCCGCGGCCAGCGCGGGCGTCGTCGGGAGCGCCGCGGTCTGCCGCAGCAGCTGCCCGCAGGCGATCGCGGCGCGCGGGGCGTGGTCCACGGCGCGGCGCAAGGTATCCAGGGCCGCACCGACATCCGGGACGGTGACCACCTGCTGCCAGCGTTCGGAGACCGGCTGATCGACGAGGGTCAGGGTGGAGGCGCTGAGCAGCGGCCGCAACTGTGGCGGCGGCGGCTCGCGCAACACCGTCACCACCAACGGCACGGCGCGTTCCGCCACCGCCGCCAGCCGCACCGCCTCGGCCGTGGACAGGTCGTGCGGACGCCGCGGCTCCAGCACCACGAGTGGCTCGCCGGGCTGCCCGTCGGGTCCGAGGTCGATACCGGTGAGGTCGATCATGGGCGCACATTCCGCGCGCGGCCGGGCCGGCGCGAGCACGGGATCCGTGGGTAACGGCGGGTTTCGGACCCCGTGCGCGCCCTGCTGCGGCGCCGATCGCGGCGACCCGGTTGGGGTTGCACTGGAATGGCCGCCGGCGACCGCCCCGTGGGGGCTACCACAGCTGGTCCTTCATCGCCCGCGTGGTCGCGGGCGGCAGGCGGCGGGTCCACAGGTGATAGGGCATGTCCACATCATAATGAGATCCTCCTTACCTGGCTGCGAGAATGATATTCTCTCAACCGATGCATGGCAATGCCGACAGTTGCGGGAGCGGCGGGCCGGAAGGAGTGGCGTCGATGCCGACAGGGAGCGCGCGGGCCGACATGGTGGCCGTGCTGCGGGAGGAATTGCGGGTCCAGGCGACCCGTACTGTGGTGTTCCATTCCGCGGTCGCCGCGCGACTGGGTATCACGGTCACCGATCTGTCGTGCCTGAATCTGTTACGGATGCGGGGTCCGCTGACGCCGGGCGAGCTTGCGGACCTGCTGGGGATCGCGCGCGGTGGCGCCATCACCACCGTTGTCGACCGCCTGGAACGCGCGGGTTACGTGCGCCGCAACCGGGACGCGCAGGATCGGCGGCGGGTCCGGGTGGAACCGGTGGCGGTGCGGGCGGAGGTGGCGGTGGCGCCGCTGTACGGGGAGCTGACCGCCCTCGGTGACAGCCTGCCCGACGACGACGAGACGCTGGCGGCGCTGGTGAGCTTCGTGCGGGACTACAACGCCGCGCTCGCCCGGGCGACCGGCCGGGTGTCCGAGGCCGACGCGGTATGAACCGAATCGGTCGTAAATAGGCTCTCCGGATGAGAGAATGTTATTCTCGTCCGGGTTGCATGTGAGGCTGCGAAGGAAGGGAGGCCGCGATGCTCTTCGAGTTCGACGCCGACCAGCGACTGTTGCGCGACACGGTGCGCGAGGTGACCGCCAGGGAGTGTCCGCCCGCGCTGATCAGGGACGTCGTCGACAAGGAGGTCGAACCAGGCACGCTGTGGCAGACCTATGTCGACGTCGGCTGGACCGAACTGGCCGATCCGGCGCTGTCGGTCGAACTGGGCATCGTGTTCGAAGGCCTCGGCCGCGCCACCGATCCCACCCCGTTCCTGGCGACGATGTCGCAGTTCGCGCCGCTGGCCGGGGAAACGGGCAATATCGAACAACCCGGCGCCGCAGTGTATTCGGGCGTCACCGCGGCCGCCGACGGGTCCGGCTGGCGGTTGGACGGCACGGCACGGCACGTGCTGGACGGAGATCGGGCGCAGCGGCTGGCCGTGGTCACGGAGGCTGGTGTGTTCGTGGTGTCCGCCGTAGCCGTCACCGCGACGCGCACTTCGGTGTTCGATCCGGTGCTGCACATCGCCGACGTGGCATTCGACGCGGTGCGAGTCACCGCCGCCGACCGCGTCGAGGTCGACCCCGAGCAGGCTCGCCAGCACGCGCTCACCGGGCTCTCGCTCACCATGGTGGGCGCCTGCCAGCGCATCCTGGACATGGTCCTCGACCACGTGCGCACCCGCCGCCAGTTCGACGCCGCCATCGGATCGTTCCAGGCCGTGCAGCACAAGGCGGCCGATATGCACATCGCCATCGAACGTGCCCGTGCCCTCGGCTATTTCGCCGCGCTGTGCCTGGCGGCCGACGACCCGCGACGGCGACTGGCGGCATCGATGGCCAAGGCCGCGGCGGGCGAATGCCAGTCGACGGTCTTCCGGCACGGCCTGCAGTCGTTCGGCGCCATGGGCTTCACCTGGGAAAACGACCTACAGTTCGCGCTCAAACGGGCCAAGGCCGGTGAGTTGATGCTCGGCGGCGCGGCCCAGCACCGGGCACTGATCGCCGAGGAGTACCGTGCAGCTCACGTTTGATCCCGACGTCGAGGCGTTCCGCGCCGAGTTCGTCGCCTTTCTCACCGAACACCTGCCCGACGCCTCCGAGACCGCCGAGCGTTCGCGCTCCAGTTCCGATGTGCCGCAATGGGCTCGGCGCTGGCAGCGGCTGCTGTTCGACAACGGCTGGCTGCTGCCCGCGAACCCGCCGGAGTTCGGCGGCCGCAACGCCTCGGTGCTGCAGCAGTACGTGCACCTCGAGGAACTGTCCAAGCGGCGGATCTACCACAGCTTCAACCCGCAGGGCGTCGGGATCGTCGCGGCCTCGCTGCTGACCTTCGGCACCGAGGAGCAGAAGCGCCGCTGGGCGGTGCCGATCCTGCGGGCCGAGATCACCGCGTCGCTGGGGATGAGCGAGCCGGGCGCGGGGTCGGACCTGGCGTCGCTGCGGACCCGGGCGGTCCGCGACGGGGACGAATTCGTCGTCGACGGCCAGAAGGTGTGGACGTCCGGGGCGCACGACGCCGACGTGCTGCTGACCTTCGTCCGCACCGATCCGGACGCGCCCAAGCATCGGGGGATCAGTGTGCTGATCATCCCCACCGACCTGCCCGGGGTGACCAGGCGGCCGTTCCCGTCGGTGGCGTCGCCGGACGACCTGGACTTCAACGAGGTCTATTTCGAAGGCGTCCGGGTGCCCGCGGAGAATCTGCTCGGCGAGCTGAACAAGGGCTGGTCGGTGGCCCACGGCTCACTCGGGCACGAGCGCACGATGCTGTGGCTGAGCTACGCCGACCGGCTGGACGATCTGCTGCGCGATTTCCGTCCGCGCGACATCCACGACCGCGACGCCTACGCCCGGCTGGTGATGGACACCGAGGCCTTGCGGCTGCTGGGTTCGGCGGCGCTGTCCCGGGAGGCCCGCGGTGAACAGGACGTCCCGGCCCTGTCGGTACTCAAGGTGCTGGGCTCGGAGGCGATTCAGTCGGCCTCGGAGCAGGCGCTGAATTCCCTGGGGGCCGAGGGGCTCGTGCATCCCGCGCAAAGTTCGGAACCCGGTCCGTGGACCCTGGACCACTACTGGTCCAGCTGGTTCGAGCGCTATATCCGCAGCTTCGCCGGCACCATCGCCGGCGGCACCTCGGAGATTCAGCGCACCATCATTGCCGAGCGGGTGCTCGGCCTGCCACGCGGCTGAGTCGCCGCACGTCACTACGCTCACCCTCGGGACGGACACCATGGCTGCTCACTCTGTCGCCTCGGGCGCAGCGGAACCCGGTGCGCTGCAATCGGTTTCGGGCTGGCGGGCACACGCCCGCGAACATCTGCTGCGCTACCGGCTCGCCGTCGTCGCCACCGACGCCGTCGAGGCCGTGCGGCATGTCGGCGGCTGGGTGTGCGACCGGACGATGGCGGGCTGGGAGGTGACCGTGCTGCTTGCCGACGCCACCGACGCGCGCCCGCTGCAGATCCTCGGCGCCACCGTGCTGGATCTGGAGCGGTCGCTGGCCTCGCCGGTGCACGACACCTGGCCGCACGCCGTCGCGGTCGATCCGGAGATGTTCGTCGCCGACGCGCGGGTGCGCGGCGGCGTGCTGGAATGTCTGGACCACGGCCTCATCGAGGTCGCGCTGTGGGGCGGGAAACTGCCCGCGGAACTCGACGGCAGGCTGGGTGTCGTCGAGCACCGGCTCAGCGGCGCCGCACGGGCTTTCAAGAGCGCGGCTCTGAAGGCGGCGGGCGCTCCCGGCATCGAGATCGGCGACGCCGAGGTGTTCCGGTGCGGGGAATTGCTGCTCACCGGCCTGTGGGGCGGGTCGGACCTGGTCTCGGCGGGCTGAGCGCACCGCTGAATATGTTATTCTCTTTGAAAGAGAATGGCGATACCACGAGAGCTGCCGACAAGTCTCCCGCCCGCCGCGCGGTGGGCGGATGCTCGCGGAGAGGGTGCGAATGAGCCGACGGGATGAGCGAATCGCGAGGCAGAGTGCCACGCGCGTGCCGCGGGCGAGCGGAGTCGCGTCATGACCGTGTCGCTGCTGCTCGACATGGCGGTCTCCGGCGACCCCGAGCGCACCGCCATCGTCTGTGACGAACTGCGCTGGAGCACCGGCGAACTGCAGAACTTGGCGCAAGGTGGCGCGGGTGTCGTCAGGGCGTCGGGCGCGCGCAGCGTGGCCTATGTGGGGACCGGCGGGCACATGCTGCCGCTGCTGATCTTCGCGGCCGCCGGCGCCGCGGTGCCCGTCACGCCGCTGAACTACCGGCTCAGCGGCGACGCGCTGCGGGAACTGGTTGCGCGACTGGACGATCCGCTGCTGGTGTGCGACGACGAGTATCACGACGTCGTCTCCGGATTCGGCGAGCGGGTGGTGCGTTCGGGCGAGTTCGTCACGGCCGCCGCCGCGGCCGAACCGGTGTCGGAGTCGCCCGATCCGGACCAGGTGGCGGTCGTGCTGTTCACCTCCGGAACCACCTCGGCGCCGAAAGCGGTCGAGCTGTCGCACCAGAATCTGCTCAGCTACATCACCGGGACGGTCGAATTCGATTCGGCCGCACCGACCGACGCCGCGCTGATCTGTGTGCCGCCGTACCACATCGCGGGTATCGGCGCCGCGCTGTCGAACCTCTACGCCGGTCGGCGGATGGTGTATCTGCGCGGTTTCGACGCCGCGCGCTGGGTGAGCCTGATCGGCAGCGAATCGGTGACGACCGCGACGGTCGTACCCACCATGCTGGACCGGATCGTGACGGAGCTGGAGCGGACGGGGGCGACACTGCCGACGCTGCGCAACTTCGCCTACGGCGGCTCCAAAGTGGCGCTGCCGCTGGTCCGCAAGGCGCTCGACCTGTTGCCTGAGGTCGGTTTCGTGAACGCCTACGGGCTGACCGAGACCAGCTCGACCATCGCGGTGCTGGGCCCGGAGGACCACCGGGCCGCGCGCTCGGCCACCGATCCGGACTTGGCGCGGCGGCTCGGCTCGGTCGGGCAGCCCGTGCCCGGTATCGAGGTGCAGATCCGCGACGAGAGCGGCCGGGTGCTGCCGCCCGGAGAGACCGGCGAGTTGTACGTGCGCGGGCCGCAGGTGTCCGGGCGCTACACCGGGATCGGCTCGGTGCTCGACGCCGACGGCTGGTTCCCCACCAAGGACGTGGCGACGCTCGACGCCGACGGCTACCTGTACATCGGCGGGCGCTCCGACGACACCATCATCCGCGGCGGCGAGAACATCGCGCCGGCCGAAATCGAGGACGTGCTGGTGGAACATCCGGCGGTGCGCGAGGTCGCGGTGATCGGCGTCGAGGACGCGCAGTGGGGTCAGATCATCGTGGCGGTAGTGGTGCCGGAAGCAGGCGCGACGCCCGACCCGGCCGAGCTGCGTGAGTACGTCCGCGCCGAACTGCGCGGTTCCCGCACCCCGGACCGGGTCGTGTTCCGCGACTCGCTGCCCGCCACGCCGACCGGAAAAGTATTGCGGCGCACTCTGATCGAGGAATACGGACCCGCGGTGGACGCGGCGCCGAGCCGATGATCGCCGCCAGGAAAGGATGACAATGGTCAAGAACGGCACGCGGCTGCGCAGCCAGGTGTGCGACACCGAGGTGATCGTGGTGAAGGCGACGGACGGTCTCGACGACCTCCGCGCGGGCGGTGTCCCGATGATCCCGCTCGACGGCGAGCCGGCGGCGGGCGCGACCCCGGACCCGAACTTCTCCGAGGGTAATCAGCTGGGCAAGCGATACGTCGACGATTCCGGCGCGGAGGTGCTGGTGACGAAGGCCGGCGCCGGAACGCTGAGCGTCGGCGCCACCCCGCTGGCACTCAAGGAAGCCAAGCCGCTGCCCGCCAGCGACTGACCGAAAGGCGTTGTGAACATGGCGAATTCGAAGATGCTCGTGTTCTCCAACGCGGTGGCGGGCCAGGACGACGCCTTCAACGAGTGGTACGACACCCAGCATCTCGCCGACGTGACCGCCGTCCCCGGTGTCCTCGCCGGCCGCCGCTACGACCTGGTCCCCGGCCCGATCCCCACCGCCGACGGCCCACCCCACCGCTACCTGGCCGTCTACGAACTGAGCGACGACCCCGACAAGGTGGTCGAGGCCTTCCGGGCGCGGGCCGCCACCGGCGAAATAGCCCTCAGCCCCGCCTTGGACCTCACCACCCTCGCCGTCTCTGTCTGGCGGGCGCGCGACTGACCCGCCGGGTCAGCTCGTCGTCTGTAGCGGTGCGCGTTTGAGTTCGCGCAGGGCGGTGCGGAGGCCTCGGCGGGTGCCGTCGGGGCCGGGGCCGAAATGGGTGTGCACGCCCTCGCGGATCGCGAAGCGTAGTTCCGAGGCGGTTTCCGGGGCGTCGTCGGGGGTGGCGGCGAGCAGGGCGTTCGGGAGGGCCAGTTTGGCTATGGTGCGGAACGTCTGCAGGTATTGGTGGCCCAGGGAACCGGTGGTGTAGGGCAGGTCGTATTTGTCGCACAGTTCGCGCACTCGGACGGCGATCTCCTCGTAGCGGTTGCTCGGCAGATCGGGGAACAGGTGGTGCTCGATCTGGTGACTGAGGTTGCCGCTCATGAAGCGCATCAGCGGCCCGGCGCGAAAGTTGGCCGAGCCCAGCATCTGTCGCAGATACCAGCGCGGGCGGTCCTCGGCCTCGAGTTCGGCCGTGGTGAATTTCTCGGCGCCGTCGGGGAAATGGCCGCAGAAGATCACCACGTACGCCCAGTAGTTGCGGACGATGTTGGCGGTGGCGTCGGCGGTCAGCGTCGTCTTCCAGTTCCGGCCCGACAGCGCAGGGAAGATCAGGTAGTCCTTGGCCGCCTGCTTACCGACCTTGGTCCCGATGATGCGCAGATCCTTGATCGCCGGCCGCCAGGTCTTCTCCTTGTTGCGGAGCTTCTCGACCTCGAGATGGTGCAGGGCGACGCCCCATTCGAAGAAGGTCGCCAGCGCCAGGTTGTAGACCGGGTTGCCGATATTCCACCATTCCCACCGCTGATCGCGGGTGATGCGCAGGACGCCGTAGCCCACGTCGTCGTCCATTCCGACGACGTTCGTGTACTTGTGGTGGACGAAATTGTGCGAATGCTTCCACTGCACGCTGGGGCAGGTGGTGTCCCACTCCCACGACGAGGAATGGATTTCCGGATCGTTCATCCAATCCCATTGCCCGTGCATCACATTGTGCCCGAGTTCCATGTTCTCGATGATCTTCGCCAGCGAGAGCATCGCCGTGCCCGCGAGCCAGGCGGCGCGGCGGTTGCTGAACATCAGGGTCGCGCGCCCGCCGACGGCCAGCATGCGCTGCAGGGCGATGGCGCGCCGGATATACGCGGCGTCGCGCGCGCCGCGAGATTCCTCGATATCGCGGCGGATGGCGTCGAGTTCGGCCCCCAGCGCCTCGACGTCGTCGGGGGTCAGGTGCGCGTAGGCGTCGATGTCGGTGATGGCCATTTACCCTCCTACAGATCGAGAGTGCAGTCGCCGGACACGCTGCTGATGCATGTCTGGATTCGTTCTCCTTCACGCCGTTCCGTGCCGTTGCGCAGATCGCGCACATATCCTCCGGCCAGTGGGACGACGCAGGTCTGACAGATACCCATCCGGCAGCCGAAGGGCATCGCGATGCCGAGCTTCTCGCCCGCTTCGAGAAGGGTTGTCGCGCCGTCGATCCGGGCTTCCTTGTGCGAGACGGCGAAACGCACCGTCCCGCCCTCGCCGCCGTGATCGGTGCGGGCGATGGTGAACCTCTCGATATGCAGGCGGTGGCGCAGACCGCCGGCCTCGTAGTGCGATTCCAGCGCGTCCAGCAGCGCCGGCGGGCCGCACGCCCAGCATTCGCGTTCGCGCCAGTCCGGCACCCATTCGTCGAGCCGCGCGACGTCGAATTTGCCCATCTCCCTGGTGAGTTGGAGATTCAGGCGGTAAGCGTTCGAGTCGTCCGCGAGGGTTTCCATCTCGTCGAGGAAGACGACGTCGTCGCGGGTGGGGGCGGAATGGATGTGGCAGATGTCGGGCTTGTCCCCGCGCGCGCCGAGCGCCCGCAGCATCGCGATCACGGGGGTGATGCCGCTCCCGGCCGTGACGAACAGAATGTGCTCCGGAACCGGTTGCGGCAGATGGAAATCCCCCTTCGGCGCCGCCAGCCGGATGATCGTGTCCGGCTGGACGCCGTCGACCAGATGCGTCGACAGGAAACCGTCGGGATTGGCCTTGACCGTGATCGAGATGGTCTTGTCGCGCCCGGAACCGATCGAGGTCAGCGAATAGGACCGCCAATGCCACCGGCCCCCGATCTGCAGTCCGATGCCGACGTACTGCCCGGGCTCGTACGACGCCGGAAAGCCCCAGCCCGTACGAATTGTCACGGTGGCCGTATCCGTGGTCTCCTTGACCACGTCGACGACCTTGCCGCGTAATTCGCGGGCGGTCCAGAGCGGGTTGGCCAGGCGGAGATAGTCGTCCGGCAGCAGCGGCGTGGTGGCACGGGCTACCAGCCCGCGCAGGATGTTGACTCCCGGATTGCGTGCGCCGACCCCCGCGGCGGGGCGCTTGCTCCACTTCAACAGATCCACAGCGATTCCTCCTCCTGTGTACGAACGTACACTGGAATCTTCGCTGAGCACAGTGTGTCGAGCGGGCGCAGCGGGTCGGGGCGTTTCGGTGCATCCGCCTCCGAGCGGCTATCTCACTGATTCAGTGCACATTCGTTCACCGATTCGATAAGATGCTGACACTTCTGGTAACAGGCAAATCATAGAGGAGTTCGGTGATCGACTCGGTTGAACAGCCGGCCCGCTCGGCGGCCTCGGACACGGTCGATGTCGTGCGGCTGTGCCGGCAGCTGGCGATACGGGTGTGCCGCGGCGAGGACGCCGTCGCTATCGTCTCGATGCTCGAGGAAGTCGCCCGCCGATGGGCGAATCACGGTGTCCCCCTGGATCGTTTGCAGCAGGTCGTGCACGAGGGCTTCCGGCTCGGTGCCGACCGCGCGGCGGGCCTGCTCGCGCCCACGGACGGCGCGGCGGCGACGGCGATGATGCGGCGGCAGCTCGACGCACTGCAATCGCTGCACATCGGCCTCACCCGCGCCTACACCAGTCAGCTGCCGCCGCCGGATCAGCGCGCCGCGGCGGCGCGGCGGATGGCGGCCGTGCTGCTGCGCGGCGAGCCCGCGGGGACCCCGGCCCGCCACTGCGGCATCGAGATCGCCGAAAAATACCACGTCGTCGCGGTGGCGGTACCCGCCGCGGACGGCGACTCCCGAGCCGTGCCGCGCATCGCCGCGCAGTGCGTCGAGAGCGAACTCGCGCACCGGCTGGGGACGAACGCGCTGTCGTTCCTCGGCGCCGAGGGCGGCACGCTGCTGCTGCCGATGGACCTGATCGAGGACGAGCGGCTGGGCGATTTGATCGCCGAACTGTCGCAACGCGCCGGTTCCGCGCTCGTCGCGGTGGTCCTGAACGCGGCCGTCGACGACATCCCCGACGTCGCCCGGCAAGCGCACGAACTGCTCGAGACGGCCGTGCAACTGCGTGCCACGCCCCGGCTCTACCGGTTCGACGACGTGGTGCTGCCGTTCCAGCTCACCCGCCCCGGTCCCGGCCGCGACGCGCTGCGGGCGCTGCTCGCGCCGCTCGACAGCCGCCCCGAACTGCTGCAAACCCTGACCCGCCACCTCGCCAACGACCTGAACCGCCAGCTCACCGCTCGGCAATTGTGCGTGCACACCAACACCATCGACTATCGGCTCAAACGCATCGGCCAGCTCACGGGCTGCGACCCCGCCGATCTCACCGGACTCTGGCGTCTGCGTTCGGCCCTGATAGTCCGGCGCTTCACCGACGATGACGACATGCTCACCGCGGCCGCGCCCCGGACATCCGGCAGCCGGATCTGACTACCGCCGTGCGACCGCGAGCATCTCATCGATGGAGACGAACTTGACGCGGGGACGCGCGGCGGCGGTGCCCTGTTCGCGTTCGGCGGCGTCGATGGCCCGCCACTGGGGCCAACCGAGGGCATGCACGCCGCGCTCGGACATGGTGGCGCGCAAGGCTTCCCGGTCGCCGACCGCGCGATGCAGGGTTCCGGTGGCGAAGTCGGCGAGGAGGGCGGCCACGGTCTCGGCGGCGCAGGCGCGGTTGGTGCCGATGACCCCGCGCGGGCCGCGTTTGATCCAGCCGGTGACATAGACGCCGGGGATCGGGGCGCCGGAGTCGTCGATCACGCGGCCGTGCTCGTGCGGCACCGTGCCGGTGTCGGGGTTGTAGGGCAGGCCGTCGACAGGGCGGCCGCGGTAGCCGATCGAACGCAGGACCAGCGAGGTCTCGAGCAGTTCGCCGCCGGACTCCGCGCCGTCGGCGATGCGCAGGCCCGCGACGCGCTCGTCGCCGACCATCTCGGTGGGAGCGGCGCAGAACCGGAAGACGATCCGCTTGTTGCCGGGAGTCCGCGGGCGATCGGCGTATTCGCGGGCGAGGGCCAGTTTCAGGGTCGTCTCCACGTCGTCGTCGGGCTGCGGCTCGAGGTCGCCGCCCTCGATGACCACATCGACCCCGGACAGGTAACCCAGGGCGTGGAACTCGCCGAAGGAGAAGGCGGCATGCCGCGGGCCGCGCCGGCCGAGCACCACCACCTCCTCGATCCGGCTCTGCGACAAGGCTTGTAGCGCGTGGTCGGCGATATCGGTGGCCGCCAGCTCCGCCGGGGTCGTCAGCAGTATCCGGGCCACGTCCAGCGCGACATTGCCGTTGCCGACGATCACCGCGCGCCGCGACGACAGGTCGAACTCGTGACCGGCGTGGTCGGGATGCCCGTTGTACCAGCCCACGAAGTCCGCGGCGGCGTGGTGGCCGGGCAGGTCGGCGCCGGGAACATGCAGGTCCCGGCTGTCGGACGCGCCGACGGCATAGACGACGGCGTGATGGTGGGCGAGCAGGTCGGCGTGCGTCAGCTCCCGCCCGATCTCGACATTGAGGTGACAGCCGAATCGACTGTCGGCGAACGCCTTCTCGAAGATCCGCACCACCGATTTGGTGCGCTGATGGTCGGGCGCCACCCCGGCGCGGATCAGGCCGAACGGGGTGGGCAGCCGCTCGAACAGGTCCACTTCGACACCGGGGGTCTCCAGCAGTTCGGCGGCGGCATAGCAGGCGGCCGGGCCCGCCCCGACCACCGCGACCCGCAACTCTCCGGGCGTGATCGCCGCGCGCGCCGCCAGCGGTTCCATCGGGCCCGCCTCCAGCGGGTGACGACGGAAGTATTCGGCGTTGATCTCCGCGAAGCGCAGCATGTCCGCGGGCAGATCGTATTCGGAATACACCGCCTCCACGGGACATTCGTCCGCGCAGGCGCCGCAATCGATGCAGGTCTCGGGATCGATGTAGAGCATCTGGGTGCCGCCGTCGTCGCCGACGGGACGGATGCAGTCCACCGGGCACGCCGCGACGCAGCTGGCATCCTTGCAGCAGTTCTGGGTGATGACGTAAGCCACCGTTGACCTCCTCGAATGTGCGGGCGACGGTCAGGTGAGCCCGTGCGCGCAGAAGCTCCAGACCTCATCGGCGGTAATGGGGTGAGACTCCGACTCGGTAGCGGCCGGTTGCGCGATGAACATGACGGTCTGCATGGTGATCGCGGCCAGCCGCCGCGGATTCGCGCCCGAGGCCAGGCGGCCCGCGCCGTGCGCCTCGGTGAGCAACTCGGTGAACAGCGTGAACAGCGCCGCGTGCGCCAGCCGGATCTGCGCGGGATGCGAACTCAGCAACTGCGGCGCGAACTCGGTGAACAGCGGGCGCCGGGCGTGCGGATCCGGACGGCACAGCTGGAACAGCAGTTCCACCGCCGTGCGGACCTTGTCCAGCGGATGCACGCTGTTGGCGGTCGCGGCCCGGATCTGGTCGGTGGTGCGGCCCAGGGCGTCCTCGTACAGTGCCAGCAGCAGATCGTGCTTACCGTCGAATTGCAGGTAGAAACTGCGCAGCGACTGCCGCGAACGGTCGACCACCTCCTGGACGGTGAAGTCGGTGCTGCCCTTCTCGGTGATGATGGCCTGCGCCGCGTCCAGGAACCGCTGCACCCGTTGCCCCGCTCGCGCTTTCGCGGATCGCAGCGACCGCTCGACCGCCCGCTGCTTCCACGCGGGGAGGTCGGCGGCGCCCTCGGGCAGGCTGTCGTCGGGATCGGTCATGGTGTCGGCCCCCGCTCGGATATCCGCTCGGCCGCCTTGGAAGTCGTTGTGCCACCGTGGGATTCGGCGCTCGGCAGTTCGGTGATGGCGTGCACCGGGCAATCCAGCAGCGCGCGCAGCACGCTGTCGCGGTCCGCCGGGGCAACGGTGCCGTCGCCCTCGACGGCCGCGTAACCCCAGTCGTCGAGGGAGAAGTGCCGGGGCGCGTGCTTGGCGCAGACGCCGAAGCCGTCGCAGAGTGTCCGGTCGAGGCGAATCTTCACGAGACCAGCACCGCCTGTGCGTCGAAGGGCCGCTCGGCCAGGTAGACATCGTCGGCGCAGGCGGCACACCGCCCGGCGAGATGCGCGTCGACCTCGGCGGGGAACCGGGTGAGCAGCGTGGCGGCGGTATTGGCCGCGCCGTCCAGGGTGCCGCAGGCGCCGCGGCCGCGCAGCACCACCGACCAGCGCCGCAGCCGCTCGACATCGGTCGCGGTGGCCTGCCCGTCGCGCAGGGCGGACGCCACGGCGGCCATGGCGGCGGTGCCGTTGAAGCAGGACCCGCACTGCCCGGCGTTCTCACGGTCGAAGTAGCTCAGCACGCCCGCGGCGACCGCGACCGGGCATTCGCGGGTGAGCAAAGAGATCGCCCCGCAGCCCAGCCCGCCGCCGAGGCCGCGCATCGACTCGTGGTCCAGCGTGGCGCCGAGGATCGCGCGGTCGACCATGCCCGCGAAGTAGCCGCCGGTGAGCGCGCCGCGCACGGCGTCCGGCGAGATGCCGTGCAGCGCGAGCAGTTCCGCGACGGGGGTGCCGTGCGGCAGTTCGTACAGGGCCGCGGGCCGGTCGGCGCCGGTGACCGTGGCGAGGAAGGTGCCCGGGGAGGCGTCGGTGCCGACGGCCCGGAATGCCGCGCCGCCGTGCCGGTGTACGAACGGCAGATGCGCCAGCGTCTCGACGTTGCTCACCACCGTCGGTGCGCCGCCGACGCCGTGTTCGAAGGGGCGCGGCGGCTTGTCCGAGGGCTTCGCCGGACCGCCGTCGATCGCCCGGATCGCGGCGGTCTCCTCGCCCGCCACGTAACCCGGTGCGACGGTGACGAGTTCGATGATCACGTCGGTGGCCGCGGTCGTGTCGAGTTCGGTCAGCGCGGCGTCGACCCGGCGCGCGGACTCCGGATCCGAGACGTAGACGTAGGCCCGTCGCGCCCCGGCGATCGCCGCCGCCAGCCGCAGCCCGTCCAGCACGAGATGCGGGCGGCGGCGCAGCAGCCACTTGTCCTTGACCGAGGCCGGTTCGCCCTCTTCGCCGTTGGCGACCACGACCGTCTCGTGGCCGCGCCGCTGTGCGTCGCGCACGGTGGCCAGCTTCACCGCGAGCGGGAAGGCCGCGCCGCCGCGGCCGCGCAACCCGCTGTGCCGGACCTCGGTGAGCAGCAGATCCATGGCGCCCAGCGGCCCGTACCCGCCGACGGCCCGGTAGGCGGCCAAGTCCTCGACCTCGCCGACCGGCCGCAGCAGACGCGGCGCGCACCCGGGCAGCGCGCCCACGGTGAGCGCCCCGATCGCATCGAAAGTCTCTTGCATGGCAACCTCTTTCGGCTGAAGCTGACTCGCGGGGAAATCGCCCGTGCCGCTACGCTGGCGATCATGAGAACGGCGGTGGTGCGGATCGATGTGGATCCGGCCGGCGAATTGACCGGGGCGCGGCTGGCGGAGGGCGTGCGCGCGCTGCGGGGGAGCGCCGCGTCGCTCGGGGCCGAGGTGTTCGACAACGAAGTGGCGGGGAAGCCGCCGCATCGCCGGGAGATCCAACTGCTGGTCACCACCGACGATCCCGAGGCGACAGTGGCCGCGGCGGTGCGATTGTGCGCCACGGCGTTCGGCACCGAGCCGGTGCCCGGGGTCCTGACCTTCGTCAGCCGCGGCACCGACGACGACGCGCACGGCGTCCTCGCCGGATTCGGGCTCAGCGGCGAGGTCGTGCGGGAACCGGGCGGCGACGGCTTCGACATCGTCTACGTCACGCTGTCGGAGACCGAGCTGGCGCGGGTGCCGGAGAGCCGGATCCACACGGCCCTGGAGGCGTCGCTGAACTGTGAGGTCCACATCCGCACCCGCTGAACGGCGCAGCCGGGCCACCGATCCCGGTAGCGGATAGCCGTCCATCAGTTGTCCAGGAACGACAGGATCGCCGGGGCGGCCCGCACCCAGGTCTCGAAGAGGTTGTAGTGCTGCACCTTTCCGGATCCGCGTGCCTCGACGGCCCGCTCCCAGGCATCCTCGGGCCACGGCGGATCGATCAGCGTCGACCCCTCGATCAGGCAGCTCACCTCGAGCGAGGTGCGCTTGGGATGGTCGATGTCGTGCTCGCCGCCGCGAATGATCAAGGTGGGCACCCGAATTCGGTCGAACAGCTCGTCGTCCACGCCGGGAATAGTCTGTCCGGGCTTCGGGACGTACGCGTTGAGCCACCGCAGCGACAGCTTCACGAACTCGTCCCGGTCCAGATCGAGCAGGCGCTGCTTGTTGCGCGGGTTGCGCTCGACGGCCTCCCGCCACTCCCGCATCCGCAGCAGCCCCGCATTCCCGCCGCCACGCATGGCCTGCAGGCTCGGCAGCACGTAGTACGCGCCGAGATTGAACATGCCGTAGACCCCGCCGACGATGTTCCACAGCACCAGTTCGGTGACTCGCTCGGGGTAGAGGATCGTGGTCAGGATCGAGTCGCGCGCGCCGCCCGAACCGCCCGCGAGCACGCACGGCCCGGCATCGAGCGCCCTCAGCAGCCCGTCGAGCGTCTCGGCCCGCATGTGCGATTCGGTCTGCCCGTAGAACTGCACGTCGGAGGCGCCGCAATTGGGCCGGTCCCACAGCAGCACCCGGTATCCGCCCGCGACGATCGCCTCGGCCAGCGGCCGCAGGCCGGGCACGTCCATGCCGAACCGTCCGCCCGGCGTCAGGACGACGAGTTTCCCCGAGTCACCGAGGATTTCGTAGACGACCTCGCCGCCGTTCACCGCCACGGTGGGCATGCGACTTCCTTCCTGTTCTCCATACCGGCACGATCAGGCCAGCACGACGACGGAGTCACCGACGACGCGCACCGGATAGGTGCGGATGCTCCATTCGGGCTTCACCGCGGTGGTTCCGGTCGCCAGTTCGAAACCCCACTGATGCCACGGGCAGTAGATGAACTCCTGGTCGCGCACCATCACCTGGTCGCCGGGCACCGACTCGTCGACGATGGTGCGGCCGCGCGCGCGGCCCGCGCAGAGCGGTCCGCCCTCGTGCGGGCAGTAGTTCGCGATGGCGTAGAACGTCCCGTTGACGTTGTAGACGCCGACGCCGTGCCGCCCGATCGGCACTACTTTCGAAGAGCCGGGCGGGATCTCGTCGACCGTCGCCACGACATGCTCACGCCCCTGGGCGAGCCGGGGCTGTTCGGAGTCGGCCATCACAGCACCCGCCGCTGACCCTCGATGGCGGGCACCGACTCGGGCAGGTGATAGGTCTCGATCCCGTTGAGGTACATCACGCGGTCGCGAGCGTGCGCCGGCAGGTGCTTCATCAGCCAGCGCGGATCGTCGAAGGTCCAGTGCGGGTAGTCCGAGGAGTACAGCAGGATCTTGTCCGCCGACATCCACTCGAACGCGCGGGTCAGTTCCGTCTTGTCGTCGGGGTAGTCCAGCGGCTGGGTGGTGAACTTGATGTGTTCCTGGACGTACTCCGAGGGCTTGCGCCGAATCCCGGTGAAGGACTTGCGCGCCTCGTAGATCGCGTCCATCCGCCACATCAGCGGCAGGATCCAGGTGAAGGCGTGCTCCACGAACACGATCCGCAGCGTCGGGAACCGGTCGAAGACGCCGTCGAAGATCAGGCTCATGATCTGATTCGCCGCCAGCAGCGAGTAGGTGACCATGAAATCGTGGTTGTAGCTGGGGAATCCGACCGGCGGCATGGGCATCGTCTCGTACGCGCCGCGGCCCAGGTGGCAGCTCACCACCAGATCGTGCTTGGTGGCCGTCGCCCAGATCGGATCGTATTTCGGGTCGCCCCAGGACGGGCGCGGCTCCGCCTTGATCAGGATCTGCGCCATGAACGGATGCCCGGCCCAGTGCTCGATCTCGCGCACCGCGCTGCGCGGATCGTCGATGGCCGCGCAGATGGACCCGCGCCAGCGCTGATGCCAGTTGTTCTTCGCGTCCAGCCAATGGTTGGCGAGCCAATGGTTGACCCCGGTCGCCATCGCCGCGGTGGCCTCGGGCAGCCGGGTCGCCTTCACCGTCGGTTCCAGGATCGCGATATCCGATCCGGCGTCGACGATCAGCTGACGGAACGCCAATTCCGGGTCGCTGCCCGGGAATTCGCCGCCCTCGGGGAAGGCGTCGGCTCGCATCGCGAAGGTGTGCGCGTAATCGGGGGCGTCGTAGATGATCGTGTCGCCGACGCGATGGCTGAGGAAATAGTCGGTCCGGAACGGTTCGGGGATGTACTCCACGAGTTCCCCGCGCCGCGGCACGGGATGCACGTCCGAGTCGACCACCCGGACGGCGACCTGTTCGGGTGCCGGGGCGCGATGTTGCCGGTGTGCCAGCGTCATGGTCGTCTCCCTCTTCTGGACAGGGCTAGGTGGTGGCCGCCGCGGCCGGGACATCGATGCCGTAGAGCCGGGACGCGTTGCGCCACAACACCTTTTCGCGCTGCTCGGCGGTGAGCGCGGACGGCAGCGCGGGGTCGGCGCCGCAATGCCAGTGCGGGTAGCTCGAGCCGAACATCACCATGTCCTCCTTGCCGGTGAAACCCAGCCATTCGGAGGCGAATTCGGTGTCGCCGGGGCCGTCGAGACCGCCCTGCACGAAATACACGTGACCGGGCAGGTAGTCGCTGGGCATGCGGGGCGCCCACGGTGTCTGTTCCAGATGGGGCCGGCCGAAGGTGTCCATCCGCCAGGTGAACGGGGTGAGCATGTCCGCGCCACCGTCGGCCCAGACGAATTTCAGCTCCGGGAACCGCTCGAAAACGCCCTCGGCGATCATGTTCATCAGGTGGTACACGTAGTTCAGCGACATGAACCCGAGGTACTGCTCGTAGGTCCGGGTGTGGCCCGAGGGGGTGGGCGGGAAGGCGATGCTCTCCCCGGTCTCGATGTGCGCGGCGACCGGCAGCCCGGCCGCGGCCGCGGCCTCCCACAGCGGCCAGAACTGCGGCTTGCCGTAGAGTTCCCGCGATTGCAGCGGAATGCCGACCTGTACGACGCCGGGATGATCCGCGTACCTGTGGATTTCGCGCAGCGCCCCCGGAATGTCCTCGGGGTTGACCCGGATCGTGCCCCGGTATCGCGCGGCGAACCGGTTCGACTCCAGCCAGCGCGTCACCATCATCTCGTTGTGCGCGGCCAGCACCGCGGTAGTGAGATGCCGATCCGGCAGGATGCCGCGGGTCATCGGATGCAGCACCGCGATGTCCACGCCGCGTTCGTCGAACAACTGCGCACCGGCGAATTCGGGATCCGAGCCCGGGTACCCCTTGTTCGGGCCGCGTTTGCTCGGCCCGCGCGTGCCTTCGGCATACTCCCCGCCCGGCGCGCCGTACCAATCCATTTCGGGATCCGGGATACCGCGGCTGGCGAAGGGCTCGCGCAGGAAGCCGCGCATATCGCGGTTCGAGGTGAAGAAGATGTGCACGCTGGCGTCGATGACAGGCGTGCCGGTGCCGTCGGCCATCACTCGATGCGCGCCCGTTCGGGCCGCTCCGTCACCGGCGCGGCGAGTTCCTGCTTGTCGCAGATCCGCTGCAGCTTCTCCAGGGTCTCGTCCAGCCCGGGGCCCAGCCGCGGGCCGGGGGTGAAGGTGGCGGGCAGTTTCCGCATGCCCTGGATGACGCCGATGGTCTCGTAGTGCACGGTGCCCTCGGGATCGCAGCGGTAGTCGGGCATCCGGTCGAGCACGGCGGTGACCATCGACTTGAAGACCGTGCGCGCCACGTTCGAGCCGATGCACCGGTGGATGCCGAGCCCGAAACTGAAGTGCCGGTTGCCCCTTCGGTCCAGTACGACCTCGTTCGGGTCGGGGAAGACCTGCGGGTCCCGGTTGGCCATCGCCCACGACAACCACAGGCGCTCACCCTCTTTGAATTGGGTGTTCACCAATTCCATGTCCGCGGCGATGGTCCGGCCGTCGCCGGGCGCCGGGGTGAAGTAGCGCAGGAACTCTTCGGTCGCGGAGTCGAGCAGGTGCTCGCGCTCCTTGCTGAGCAGTTCGCGCTGATCCGGGTGCTCCGACAGCCATTCCAGCGAATGCGCGGTGAGCGCGGTGGTGGTGTCGAAGCCGCCGCCGATGATCAGCCCGAGCATGCCGAGCACCTCGAGGTCGGGCGCGGGTTCACCGTCGATGCGGAGCTTGACCAGACCGTCCACCAGACCGGGCCGCGGGTTCTCCTTGATCTCGATCAGGTTGTTCAGCAGATCCAGACCCATGGCGCGGTGCATCTCCGCGACGCGCGGGGCGTCCGGCGAATCCTCGGGGGTGTACACCGCCGCGTGCACCGGCTCGCTGTACATCGACCACTGCCGCAACGGAATTCCGAGCATGGCCAGGGTCAGCACGGCCGGGACGATATTGGCGAGGTCGTCCACGAAGTCGATCCGGCCGCTCTCGATCTTCTCGTCGAGGGCGGCGCGGACGATCTCGTCGATCACCGGCTCCCAGCGCCGGACCGCGGCGGGGGACAGGTACGGGTTGACCGCCTGCCGATAGATCCGGTGTTCCGGGTCGTCCATCTCCAGAATGCCGCCGCGCACGGCCTGCACCCGCTGGGCGGTGGGGATCGAGATGCCCTTGTAGCCCTTGCGTTCTCCGCGCAGGTCGTGGTCGTTGGAGACGTGCGGGCAGCGGGCGAGTTCGAACACCTCGGTGCTGCCCGCGGCGACCCAGTGCCCGTCGTAGGTGTCACTCCAGGCCATCGGGCACTTGGCCTGCATCTCCTGGGTGATCTCCACGAACCGGTGCCGGTATTCGGGCGTGTGCCGATCGAAGTGGTACCGGTTCTTCTTACGGTCCTGGTCGGCGAGTGCGTCGTCGATGCTCACGATATTCTTCCTCCGCTGCTGACGGATCTCGTTGCCGCGCCACGGGTTTCCCCGGCGATCAGATGTGGTAGTCGTACGACTTCAGGTAGCCGCCGCCGTCGACGCGCATCTGTGTGCCGGTGACGTAGCGGGATTCCTCGGAGGCCAGGTAGACCACCGCGTTGCTGATGTCCTCGGGTTCGACATAGGGAATGCGCATGGCCTGCTGCACGCCGAACACGGGCTCCGCGTCGGCGCGGGTCGGGTTCTCCAGGTCGGGGCGGAACGAGCGGTACATCGGCTCGCTCTGCAACATCGGGGTGTTGCAGTTGGTGGGGTGCACGACGTTGGCGCGGATGCCACGCGGCGCCAGCTGCCGAGCGAGCTCGTAGACGTACGCCGTCAGGGCGCGCTTGGAGTGCACGTAGGCCATGCCGCCCGGGTCGTTGCCCGGGTTGTCGATCTTGGAGATGTCGATCAGCGAGGCGGTGGAGCCGGTCGCGATGATCGACGCGCCCTCCTTCAGGTGGGCCAGCGAGACCTGGATGGCATTGATGGTGCCGATCAGGTTCGTGTTGATCACGTCGATCCAGGCCTGCAGGGCCGGTTCGCCCTTCATGCCCGCGATACCGGCCTGCGCGACGACGATGTCGAGCTTGCCCAGTTCGCGAATGCCGTTGTCCACCGCGGCCTGCAACTGCTCGGCGCTGCGCACATCGGCTTTCGCGGTGACCACGCGCCGGCCGGTCTTGCTGACCAGGTTCGCGGTCTCCTCCAGGTCCTCGGGGCGCGCGAGCGCGTATCCGATGGTCGAGATGTCCTCGCACAGATCGACCGCGATGATATCGGCGCCTTCCTCGGCGAGACGGACCGCGTGACTGCGGCCCTGCCCGCGCGCGGCACCGGTGATGAAAGCGACCTTGCCCTCGACACGTCCCACAGCTGACCCTTTCGTTCTTCTCTGCGACCGCGGCGGCAGCGGCGCCGTCGCGGCGGATCGCGCGCCTCGCTGAATGCCGTGGCGCCGACTGTGCACGGCCGCGGTGTCGCGGCCGTGACATGGAGCAAGAATTTTCCTTGCAGTAGATGAGAACGTTACTCTTGCCAAACTCTTGCCGCAAGGTAGCGCGGCGGCAAGGCATCTCCGGCGAACCCCTACTTGTGCCCGCAGAAAAGCCTGCTCACCACCGACGATCCCGCGAAACCTCGTTGAATCTCCGATTTCCGTTACATGAGAACGGTATTTTCATCGAAGGTCTGGAAGACCTCCGGGCGCGGCCCTCGACCCGGTGGCCGCGGTCTGTGTACATCGAGCGCGCGCGACGCGCCCACCTGCGGAAACGAGTGAGGCTCAGATGCGAACCGTCCCTGAGGAATTGCGCACCCGGTACGAGAGCGCGGGCTGGTGGCGCCGAGAAACGCTGGGCGACCTGCTCGGTCGCGGCCTCGCGACGGCGCCGGACGCCGTGTTCCGGGTGCACTCCGAGGTGCGCCCCTGGTCGGGCAGCGTGGGGGAGGTGGACCGGATCGCCCGGCGGCTGGCGGCCGGGTTACGGGCGCGCGGCGTCGGCCCGGGTGACGCGGTCGCGTTCCAGTTGCCCAACTGGATGGAGGCCGCGGCGACCTTCTGGGCATCGGCCTACCTCGGCGCGGCGGTCGTGCCGATCGTCCACTTCTATGGGCGCAAGGAGGTCGGGCACATCCTGACGACCGTGCGGCCCAAGGTCTTCATCACCGCGGAACGCTTCGGCCGCATCGCCTTCGATCCGGAGGTGAGCGCGGCGGTGCCGATCGTCGGGGTGGTCGGCCGCGACTTCGACGACCTGCTGGCCGACGACCCGATGGCGGGCGTGGTCGCGGCCGATCCGGCGTCGCCCGCCCTCATCGCCTTCACCTCGGGCACGACGAGCGCGCCCAAGGGCGTGGTGCACAGCCATCAGACGCTGGGCTGCGAGGCGCGGCAGCTCGCCGAGCACAACGCGCTCGACCGGGGCACGATGCTCACCGCCACGCCGGTCGGGCATTTCATCGGGATGGTCGGCGCCTTCCTGCTTCCCGTGCTGCACGGCAAGCCGGTGCATCTGCTCGACGTCTGGGACGCCGGCCGGGTGCTGGCACTGATCAAGAGCGACGGGCTGACGGTCGGCGGCGGGCCGCCCTACTTCGTTACCAGCCTCCTCGATCATCCGGACTTCGCCCCCGAATATCTGGACAACTTCCGCTATGTCGGGCTGGGCGGTTCCACGGTGCCCGTCACGGTGACCCGCCGGCTGGCCGGTCTGGGCCTGATCCCGTTCCGCGCCTACGGCAGTACCGAGCATCCCTCTATCACCTCCTCTCGCTACGACGCGCCGGAGTTCGAGCGCCTGTCGACCGACGGGCGGCCGCTGCCCGGCGTGGAGATCCGGCTGGCCGACGACGGCGAAATACTCAGTCGCGGACCGGATCTGTGCCTGGGCTACACCGACGACGCACTCACCGCGCGGGTCTTCGACGCCGAGGGCTGGTACCACACCGGCGATATCGGCGTCCTGCATCCGGATGGCCATCTGACGATCACCGACCGCAAGTCCGACGTCATCATCCGCGGCGGCGAGAACGTCAGCGCGTTGGAGGTGGAGGAACTGCTCGCCGAATTGCCGGAGGTGGCCGAGGCCGTGGTGGTGGCCGTGCCCGACGAGCGCCTGGGCGAGACCGTCGGCGCGGTGCTGCGGCTGCGGCCCGGTCATCGCCTGCCCGCGCTCGCCGCGGTGCGCGAGCACTTCGCGGCCGCCGGTGTCGCGCGGCAGAAGTGGCCGGAGCGGTTGTTCGAGGTCGAGGACTATCCGCGCACGCCCAGCGGGAAGGTCCGCAAACATCTGATCCGCGAGCGGATTGCCACATTCATCTGACGAGAATATGATTCTTGTCATTCGCGAATGGAGGTCTCATGAATTCTCCCGTCGATGTCGTCGTTCTGGGTAGCGGCGCCGCGGGCCTGACCGCCGCGCTGACCGCCGCCGTGCACGGCGCCTCGGTGGCCTTGTTCGAGAAGGCCGACACCGTCGGCGGGACCAGCGCGGTATCCGGTGGCATCGCGTGGATTCCGGCGCACGACCGGGCTTCCGACGGCCCGCTGACCGTGGCCGACGCGCTGGCCTACCTGCACGCGCAGTCGCTGGGCTCGATGGACGACGAGTTGGTGGAGGTCTTCGTCCGCACCGGTGCGGCGATGGTCGATTTCGTCGAGGCGCACAGCGGGACGCGGTTCGAGATCGCCGACGGTTTCCCGGATTACAAGCCGGAGCTGCCCGGCGGCCGCCCTGGCGGCGGGCGGTCGCTGAGCCCGGTCGCCTTCGACCTCACCCGCCTCGGCGAGTGGCGCGACCGCATCACCTCCTTCCCCGCCGACTGGAGCAACGTCGGCTTCGACGCCGAGACCCGCGCCCGGCTGCACGCGCAGACCGGCAGCGACTCGGCCGACTTCTGCGTCGCCGGAACGGCTCTCGTCGCCGGGCTGCTGCGCGGCGTGCTCGACGCGGGCGTGGTGCCCCGCACCGGCGCGCGCGCCGTCGAATTGCTGTCCGAGGGCGGGGCCGTCACGGGCGTCCGGCTGAGCACCGCCACCGGCGAGACGATCGTGCGGGCGCGCCACGGCGTCGTGCTGGCGACCGGCGGCTTCGAATGGGACCCCGGCCTGGTGCGCGCGTACCTGCGCGGCCCGATGCACGGCCCGGTGTCGCCGCCGAACAACACCGGCGACGGCCTGCGCATGGCGATGGCGCACGGCGCCGACCTCGGCACCATGAGCGAGGCGTGGTGGGTGCCGGTGGTGCGGATTCCGGGCGACACCATCCAGGGCAAGCCGCGCAGCCGCAGCGTGCGCCTGGAGCGGACCCGGCCGCGCAGCATCATGGTCAATCGCGCGGGGCGGCGGTTCGTCAACGAGGCGTCGGAGTACAACTCGATGGCGGGGGCGTTCCACTATCTCGACCCCAAGGGCGGCTACGTCAACGATCCGGGCTGGATCGTGTTCGACGCGGAACATCTGCGCCACTACGGGTTCCTCGGCATCGCGCCGGGCGACGACGTGCCCGAATGGTTCTGCGAGTCGGCCGATTTCGCGGAACTCGGCGCGAAGACCGGTATCGACCCGGCCGGTCTCGCCGCGACGGTAGCCGCCTGGAACCGCAATGTTGCCGACGGGGCCGACCCCGACTTCGGTCGCGGCGCCAGCGCCTACGACGGCTGGTGGGGTGACGAGAACGCGGACACCGTCGCGGGCCGCACCCTCGGCCCGGTGGACACCGCGCCGTACTACGCCGTGCCGGTCACCGTCGGCGCCATGGGAACCAAGGGCGGGCCGCGCACCGACCGTGACGGCCGGGTGCTGCACGTCGACGGCCGGGTCATCCCCGGCCTGTTCGCCGCGGGCAACGCGATGGCCGGTGTCACCGGCCGGGCGTACGGCGGCGCGGGCGGCACCCTCGGCCCCGGCATGGTGTACGGCTTCCGCGCCGGGCACGCCGCCGCGACCGGCAAGTCGGTGGACATCTGAGCACGGCCCCGGGGGTCACGGAGGTAACGAATTTGTCTGAGTACGAAAGCATCTGGAGCGATCTGCAGGGCGTCGCGTTCACGCAGGGCTACCTGGAGGTCGGCGGCGTGCGCACGCGCTACCTGCACGCGGGCGACTCGAACAAGCCGGCGCTGGTGTTGCTGCACGGGTCCGGCGGGCACGTCGAGGCGTATGTCCGCAACCTGGAAGCACACGCCGAACACTTCTCGACCTGGGTGATCGACATGCTGGGCCACGGCTACACCGCCCGCCCCGGCCATCCGCTCGAGGTGAAACACTATGTGGCGCACCTGATCGCGTTCCTCGACGCGGTGGGCGTCGGAAAGGCCTGTGTCAGCGGCGAATCGCTCGGCGGCTGGGTGGCCGCGCGCACCGCCATCGATCACCCGGACCGGGTCGAGCGCCTGGTGCTCAACACCGCGGGCGGATCGCAGGCCGACCCGGAGGTGATGCGGCGCATCGTCACGCTGTCGATGGCCGCGGTCACCGACCCGACCTGGGAGACGGTGCAGGCGCGCATCAAATGGCTGATGGCCGACAAGTCGAAGAGTTACGACGACGTGGTAGCCAGCCGTCAGCGCATCTATCGGCAGCCCGGTTTCGTCGCCGCCATGCGCGACATCATGGCGCTGCAGGATCCCGAGATCCGGCAGCGAAACCTGTTGGGGCCGGACGACTACGACCGGATCACCGCGCCGACACTGGTGCTCTGGACCAGTGACGACCCCACCGCCGATGTCACCGAGGGCAGGCGGATGGCGTCGATGATTCCGGGCGCGCGTTTCGAGGTGCTGCCCGGCTGCGGTCACTGGCCGCAGCACGAGGACCCCAAGGCGTTCAACGCGCTGCATCTGGAATTCCTGCTGGGCGGCCGGCCGTGACCGAGCAGAACAGTTCCGCCGCAACCGCTTCGGCCGTCGACGTCGACGTGCTGGTGGTCGGGGCGGGCCCGGTCGGCCTGACGCTGGCGAACATGCTCGGCATGTACGGCGTGCGCACCCGGGTGATCGAGGAGCGGCCGACGCTCATCGACTACCCGCGCGGCGTCGGACTCGACGACGAGTCGCTGCGCACCTTCCAATCGATCGGACTCGTGGAACAGATCCTGCCGCACACGACACCGAACCAGATCATGCGGTTCGTCGACGGCAAGGGTCGGCTGCTCACCGAGATCGCCCCGAACGACGCCTCATTCGGCTGGCCCAAGCGCAACGGCTTCGTGCAGCCGCTGGTCGACGCCGAGCTGCTCGCCGGACTCGGCCGGTTCGAGCACGTCGAGGTGGCGTGGGGCACGGCCATGACCTCCTGCGCCGAGTCCGGCGAGCGCGTGACCGCCGAACTGACGGCCGAGTCCGGCACGTCCACCGTGACCGCGCGGTACCTGGTCGGCTGCGACGGTGGACGCAGCGCGACGCGGCGGCAGATGGGAGTGGCGTTCGAGGGCACCACCTCCTCGACGCGGTGGCTGGTCGTGGATTTGGCATCGGATCCGCTGGGGCACCCCAACAGTGAGGTCGGCGCCGACCCGGCGCGGCCGTACGTGTCGGTGTCGATCGCGCACGGCATCCGCCGCTTCGAATTCATGATCCATGACCACGAATCCGACGAACTGGCCGAGGATCCGGCGTTCGTGGCGCGGATGGTGGCACCCTTCGTCCCGCACCCCGACCGTCTGGATGTGATCCGCCGCCGGGTGTACACGCATCATTCGCGCATCGCGAGTGCCTTCCGCAAGGGCCGCCTGCTGCTGGCGGGCGACGCCGCGCACCTGATGCCGGTGTGGCAAGGCCAGGGCTACAACAGCGGCATCCGCGACGCGGCCAACCTCGGCTGGAAGCTCGCCGCGGTGGTGCAGGGCCACGCCGGGGACGCCCTGCTCGACAGCTACGACCTGGAGCGCCGCAAGCACGCCCGCGCCATGATCGACCTGTCGACGATGGTCGGCAAGGTCATCTCGCCGACCGACCGCAAGGTCGCCGCGGTGCGTGACGTGCTGGTCCGGGCGGCCGCCGCGGTGCCGCCGGTGCGGCGCTATGTGCTCGGCATGCGGTTCAAGCCGATGCCGCGCTACGACCGCGGCGCGGTGGTGCACACCTGGTCCCGGTCCCCGGATTCGGCGGTCGGCACGCTGTTCATCCAGCCCCGGGTGGACACCCGCGAGCACGCGAACCTGTTGCTCGATGACGCGCTCGGACCTCGGTTCGCCGTGCTGTGCTGGAACAACCGGCCCCGCGAGGTGCTCGGCGCCGCGGCGTTCGAGGCGTGGAAGGCGTTGGGCGCGCGGTTCTTCGAGGCGCGGCCCGCGACCCAGCTGCACTGGACCGGTCACGACGATCCCGACGTCCTGGTGCTGGGCGACCGCGCGGGCGCGCTGAAGAAATGGTTCGACGGCCAGCGCGACTCCGTGCTGTTCCTGCGGCCGGATCACTGCGTGGCGGGCGCGACCATCGCGCAGCTGGCCCCGGAACTGAGCGCGGACCTGCTGCGCACCCTCACCCTCCGAACGGGAGGAGGACCCGATGCCGCTGGCCCTGTGCTGCGTCTCGCACAGCCCTCTGCTTGATCTCCCAGGACCGGAACGCGACCTGCTCGACGATATCGAGTCGGCGCTCGACCGGGCCGCGGAGTTCGTGCGCGAGTTCGATCCCGAACTGGTGGTGACGTTCTCGCCGGACCACTACAACGGGTTCTTCTACAAGCTCATGCCCCCGTTCTGCGTCGGTACGGCGGCGACCGGGGTGGGGGACTACGGCACCCACGCCGGCGCCCTCGACGTGCCCGCCGAGCTGGCCCGCGAGCTGGCCGAGTCGGTGCTCGCGGCGGGGGTGGACGTGGCCGTGTCGATGACGATGGAGGTCGACCACGGCACCGTACAGCCGTTGCAGCGGCTGCTGGGCGCGGCCACGGCCCGGCCGGTCGTGCCGATCTTCGTGAACTCGGTCGCGGTCCCGCTCGGACCGCTGCGGCGGGCGTCGGCGCTGGGAGCGGCTGTGGGACAGCATCTTTCGACCCTCGGCAAAAGGGTCCTGGTGCTCGGTTCCGGCGGTCTCTCGCACGATCCGCCGGTGCCGGCATTGGCCACCGCGACCGGCCCCGCCCGCGAACGCATCCTGCACGGCGGCACGATGACGGCGCGACAGCGACTCGCCCGGCAGGAGAAGGTGATCGAGGCCGCCCGCGAATTCGCCACGGGCGGTGGATCGTTGCGCCCGCTCAATCCCGAGTGGGACCGCGGCTTCCTCGCCGCGCTCGACGACGGCCGCCTCGGCGAGTTCGACGCCTGGGACAACGCCTGGATCACCGAGGTCGCCGGGAACTCCGCGCACGAGGTGCGGACCTGGGTGGCAGCCTTCGCCGCTCTCGCGAGCCAGGGACCGTACCGGACCGCGGTGCGCTACTACCGGCCCGCGCCCGCGCTGATCGCCGGTTTCGCCGTGCGGACCGCGCTGCCCGTGCACGACCTCGACTCGACCTCCGGGAGGCAACCGTGACCGTGGAACCCGAGGGCGCTCCGGCGACCTCCGCCGCACCGCGCGACGACTTCGACCACACCGTCGACGTCCTGGTCATCGGGTCCGGTGGCGGCGGGCTGACCGCGGCGCTCGCCGCCGAGGCGGAGGGGCTGGACACCCTCGTGGTCGAGAAGTCCTCGCACTACGGCGGTTCCACCGCGCTGTCGGGCGGCGGCATCTGGGTGCCGGGCGCACCGGCCCAGCGCCGCGACGGGTACCGGATCGACCCCGAGGACGTCGTGGAGTACCTGCGCCGGATCACCGAGGGTCTGGTCAGCGAGGAGCGGTTGCGCGCCTACGTGGCACGCGCGCCGGAGATGATGGAGTTCCTCGAGAACCGCAGCGACTGGCTGGAATTCGTGTGGAAGCCCGGCTACGCCGACTACTACCCGGAACTGCCCGGCGGCTCGCCCGAGGGCAGCACCATCAACGTGCCGCCCATCGATCTGCGCGAACTAGGTCCCGACGAGGAACTGCTGCTGCGCCCGCTGGCCCTCGCGCCCAAGGGAATCTGGCTGGGCCCCAAGGACCTTCGGCTGTTCTACCAGGTCCGCCAGCACTGGCGCGGCAAGACCGTGCTGGTGAAGCTGGTGTGGCGGATGTTCCGGGCCCGGGTGTTCGGCGACCGGATCGCCGCCATCGGCCAATCGCTGGTGGCCCGGCTGCGACTGGCGTTGCGCGAGCACGACATTCCGCTGTGGCTCGACGCCCCGATGACCGCGCTGATCACCGGCGCCGACGGCGCGGTGGTGGGCGCGGTCATCGAGAGGGACGGCCGCGAACTGCGCATCCGCGCCGAGCGCGGCGTGATCCTGGCGACCGGCGGCTTCGAGCACGACATGGCCTGGCGCAAGGAGCTGGAACCGGTCATCGACCAGGACTGGAGTTTCGGCAATCCGGCGTCGGTGGGCGACGGCATCCGCGCGGGCGAGCGGGTCGGCGCGGGCACCGATCTGATGGACGAGGCGTGGTGGTTCCCCGCCATCCAATGGCCTGACGGCCGTATGCAATTCATGCTCAACGAGCGCATGATGCCGTCCCAGTTCATCGTCAACGGCGCGGGCGAGCGGTACATCAACGAGGCCGCGCCCTACATGGACTTCGGGCACGCGATGATCGAGGGCCAGAAGTCGGGCGTCACCCACATCCCGAGCTGGCTGGTCACCGACACGCGTTCGTGGCGCCGGTATGTCGTGGCGGGACATCTGCCGATTCCCACAGTGCCGTTCGCGCCCGTGCCCACCGGCCGGAAGATGCCGCGCGCCTGGCTGGAGTCGGGCGTGGTCAAGACCGCGGACACGTGGGAGGAACTGGCGGCCAAGATCGATGTCCCGCCGGAACGCCTGCGCGCCACCGCGGAACGATTCAACGAACTCGCGCGCAAGGGCCACGACGACGACTTCGATCGCGGCGACAGCGTCTACGACAACTACTACGGCGATCCGACGCTGCCGAACCCCAATCTGTATCCGATCGGCAAGCCGCCGTACTACGCGTTCCGGATCGTCCCCGGCGACCTGGGCACCTCGGGCGGTCTGCGCACCGACGAGCATGCCCGGGTGCTGCGCGCGGACGGCACCCCTATCCCCGGTCTGTACGCGACCGGTAACACGTCCGCGGCGGTCATGGGCCGCAGCTACGCCGGCGCGGGCGCGACCATCGGGCCCGCGATGACATTCGGATACATAGCGGCCCAGCACATGACGTCTCATTCCAACGGAGGAAGCACATGAAGATCTCGCTGTTCTACGAATTCGCGCTGCCGCGGCCGTGGACCCACGACGACGAGCGCGAAATGTTCCAGGACGGCCTGGACGAGGTGGAGGCCGCCGACAAGGCGGGCTTCTCCACGGTGTGGCTCACCGAGCACCACTTCCTCGAGGAGTACTGCCACTCCACGGCGCCGGAGATGTTCCTCGCCGCGGCGAGCCAGCGCACCAAGGACATTCGCCTCGGCTTCGGCGTGATGCACATGCCGCCGGCGATCAACCACCCCGCCCGGGTCGCCGAGCGGGTCTCGACGCTGGACCGGATCTCCAACGGGCGCGTGGAATTCGGCACCGGCGAATCGTCGTCGGTGGGTGAGCTGGGCGGGTTCAACATCGACCCCGCCGACAAGCGCGGCCAGTGGGAGGAGGCCCTCGACGTCGCCATCCGCTGCATGATCGAGGAGCCGTTCACCGGTTTCAAGGGCAACCACATCGAAATGCCCGCGCGCAACGTGATTCCCAAGCCGCAGCAGCTGCCGCATCCGCCCGTCTGGGTGGCGTGTACCCGGCCGTCGTCGGTGCAGATGGCTGCCCAGAAGGGCATCGGCGCACTGAGTTTCGCCTACACCGGCCCCGGGCCGCTCGCCGAGCGCGTGCGCGGCTACTACCAGGAGTTCGAGGACAAGGCCGAACCGACCATCCCGCAGCTCAATCCGAACATCCTCGCCATCGGCGGCGACCTGTCGATGATGGTCGCGCCGACCGACGAGCAGGCCCTGCGGCGGCTCGACGTGGGCGGCGGCTTCTTCTCCTTCGGCATCATGCACTACTACATGACCGGCCAGCACACCCCCGGCCGCACCGGCGTCTGGGACCGCTACCTCGACGCGGTGAAGGAGGACGAGACGCTGGCCTACGGCCCCGGCCGCGGTGCGATCGGTTCGCCGGACACCGTGCGCGAATTCCTGCGCGGCTACGAAGAGAGCGGCGTGGACGAGATCATCCTGCTGCTCAACCCGCGCAGCCACGAGGGCACCATGGAGTCGATCGAGCTGATGGGCAAGCAGGTGCTGCCGGAGTTCATCGAACGCGACGAGAAGGCGGTCGCGGCCAAGGCCAAGCGGCTCGAGCCGATCATCGAGAAGGTGGAGGCGCGGGGGAAGCCGTTGGCCTCGCCCGCATTCGACGAGTCCTATGCCTTCGGCGGCCTGCCCACCGGCCGCGGCGGCAAGTTCACCGCCAGCGAGATCCCCGAGGCCATGGCCGAGATCAACGAGGGCCGGGTGCAGGCGGCGCAGCGCGCCAAGGACGAGCAGTAGCCGGACCGCGAGGACGAGGTGCCCGACGTGGGACGTGTGGACGAACTGTGGCGCTACGACGGCCGGCGGGTCGTCGTGACCGGCTGCGCCTCCGGGATCGGCGCGTGCGTGGCGGCTCAGGTCCGTGACCTCGGCGGCGAGGTCGTGGGGCTCGACATCGCCACGCCCGCAACCGAACTCGACGAGTTCCAGCAGGTCGACATGTCGGACGCCGCGTCGATCGACCGGGCCGTCGAGTCGGTCGGCGGGCCGGTGGACGCGCTGTTCAACGTCGCCGGGGTCTCGTCGGGCATCGGGGACCCGCTGCGGGTCGTCACGATCAATTTCCTCGGTCTGCGGCGGTTCACCGACGCGCTCACCGCGGCGATGGCCCCGGGATCGACGGTCGTGAGCGTCTCCTCGCTCGCCGCCGCCGGGTACCTCGCGCACCGAGAGCAGGTCCTCGGCCTGCTCGACACCACCGGTATGGCGGACGGAATCGCCTGGTGCGAAGGCAATCCCGACGCCCTCGCCGACGGCGGTTACCGGCTGTCGAAGGAAGCGATCATCTACTACACGATGCGGCAGGCCGTGCCCCTCGGGGCGCGCGGCATCCGGATCAACTGCACGGGACCGGGCGTCACCGAGACGCCGATCCTGGACCAGCTGCGCTCGGCGTACGGGCCGCAGTATCTCGACACCATCCCCAAACCGCTCGGCCGGGTCTGCGAGCCGGACGAGCAGGCGGCCGTCCTGGTGTTCCTCAACAGCCGGGCCGCGAGCTATGTGACCGGACAGGTGCTGTGGGTGGACGGCGGCAACGTGGCCGCGCGAATCACCGAAGGAGAATCATAAATGGCCAGCCTGACCGAATTCCGGCGCGTCGCAGCGGAAGTGAGCAACTGGGGTCGCTGGGGCGCCGCCGACGAACTCGGCACGCTCAACTTCATCACTCCCGACAAGATCGCCGCGGCGGCGCGGCTGGTGCGGCACGGCCGGGTGTTCCCGCTCGGCATCGACTTCGACTCGTCCGGGCCGCAGGGCGCGTTCAAGTTCCGGCAGAACCCGGTGCACGTGATGACCGTCGACGGCGGCGACGCGCGGACGATGGCCGAATACGGGCCACAGTGGGCGGGCAACGGGTTCGGCCAGGAGTTCGGCGGCTTCTTCGCGGGTGAGGACAATCCGTTCCGGTTCAACGACGACATGATCATCATGCCGTTGCAGGCCGCGACCCAGTGGGACGCGCTGTCGCACGTGTACTACGACGACAAGCTGTACAACGGCTTCCCCGCCGACTCGGTGACCAGCGCCGGTGCGTTCCACTGCGGCATCGAGAAGGTCGACGGCAAGGGCATCACCAGCCGTGGCGTGCTGCTGGACCTGGTCCGCCACCGCGGCGCCGACGTGTTCCTGGAGCCGGGCAATCCCATCACCCCGGACGAATTGGACGAGGTCGCGCGCGCCCAGGGCGTCGAGGTCGGCCGCGGCGACATCGTGCTCGTGCGCACCGGCTGGCAGGCCCGATTCGCCGAGACCGGCGACGGCGCCGAGCCGTACTCGGGCTTGGACTGGATGTGCGCCAAGTGGTTACACGAACGCGAGGTCGCGGCGGTGGCGGCGGACAACCTGATGGTCGAGGACGTCGTCTCCGGGGTCGAGGGCACCTTCCTGCCGATGCACATGCTGTGCCTGCGCGATATGGGCCTGATGCTCGGCGAGTACTGGGACCTGACCGCGCTCGCCGCCGATTGCGCGGCGGACGGCGTCTACGAATTCCAGCTGATCGCACCGCCTTTGCGGGTCGTCGGCGCCGTCGGCTCGCCGCTCAACCCGATCGCCATCAAGTAAGCCAACCAGGAGGTTCCGGCTGTGACTGCAAGTACGACAAACGCGACCACCGCCGTCGGCATCGACGAGGGACGGCCGTTCGTCGTCGGCGTCGGCGGCACGTTGCGCGCGGATTCGTCGACCGAGCGCGCGCTGCGGCACTGCCTGATGGCGGTCGAGCGCCAGGGCGGGCGCACGGCGCTGTTCTGCGGCGCCGCTCTCGACCTGCCCATGTACAACCCGTACGACGCGAGCCGCACGCCGGGCGCGACCGAACTCGTCGACGCGCTGCGCCGCGCCGATGCCGTGGTGATCGCCTCGCCCGGCTACCACGGCGGCATCTCCGGCATGGTGAAGAACGCCCTCGACTACATCGAGGACCTGCGCGGCGACCCCACGGTCTACCTCGACAACAAGCCGTGGGGCTGCATCACCTGCGCCTACGGCTGGCAGGCCGCCGTCGGCACCCTGGGCCAGCTCCGCTCGATCGGCCACGCCCTGCGCGCCTGGCCCACCCCCTTGGGCGTCGCGATCAACTCCGCCGAGCCGATCTGGGGACCGGACGGCGCCCTCACCGACGAAACCGTCGGCGCCCAACTGGAAGTACTGGCCACCCAGGTCCTGACCTTCGCCCCGACCGGCGGAGTACGGGCGTGAGCGTCCCACCCCGCGGGGCGGTCGCGGGGCGTTCGGTGGCTGCCGCCGTGGCCGCGCTGCGGGGTGGGCGCATGGTGCTCGTGGTGGGCGGCGAGAACGGCGGGCATCGCGGCCATTTGGTGCTGGCCGCCGAACACGCTACGGCCGAGGCGGTCAATGCCATGACGACGGTCGGGCGCGGGCTGGTGCAGGTGGCGGTGCCGTCGGCGGCGCTGGACCGGCTCGAGATTCCGCCCGCCGATCCGACCGCGACCGGACCGGGCCGTGAGTTGTTCCGAATGCCGGTGGGGCTCGCGGGCGAGGGCGCCGGGGTGCGGGCGTCGCAACGCGCGAGAACCATTCGGGCACTGGCCGATCCGGCCAGCCGCCCGGCGGACTTCACGCGTCCCGGCCACGTCTTTCCGCTGGGCTGTGCGGCCGGGGGAGTGCTGGCGGCGCCCGCGCCGCCGGAGGCCGCTGTCGACCTCGCCGGCTCGGCGGGGATGGCGGCCGCTGCCGCGCTGTGTGAGGTGTGTGCCGCCGACGGTGAGCTGGCGGAGCTGCCCGAACTGCTCGAATTGGGCCGCCGTCATCGGCTACCGGTCGTCTCGATCGACGATATCGTCACGTATCGCCGCCGCGAGCTGGCGCGTGTCCGCCGGTGCGGCACTGCGCGAATCCCCTTGTCGGCGGGCAGGTTCCGCGCGTACGGATTCACCGACGGGCTGGGCCGCGAGCACATCGCGCTCGTGTACGGGCATCCCGTCTCGAGTATCACTCCGCTGGTACGAGTCCATGGGGAGTGCCTGTTCGGGGACGCGCTCGGTTCCCGGCTCTGCGGCTGCCGGACCGGCCTCGACCACGCCGTGGACCGCATCGCCCGCGCGGGTCACGGTGTGCTGGTCTACATTCGCACCCGCGGCGGCCGCGCACACGGCCCGGCGCCGTCCCGGAATACCGAGACACCGTATCCCGCAACACATCCCCTGGAGGTCTGGGATCTCCGCACCGCCTTCGACATCCTGGACGAACTCGGCTTCCACGAGATCCGGCTCCTCGCCGACGACGGTCAGGCCACCGGCCCTGGGCACACCCAGCGGTCGGACCCCCATGTCCTCGATATCCCGGATTCCGCCAGTGATCCCGTGCGCATCCTCGAGCTGATTCCGCTGTGGGAGAACGCTTCCCGAGCGGAAACCGGGTCGCCTACACCGGGTGTCCCCGGCGAAATAGGAAGGGCCTCATGAACGCACAGCGCAGGACTCTGGTTGTCGACGGCTCGACAACCAGCTACCTGGAGGCCGGATCGGGTGAACCGGTCGTGCTGCTGCACGGCGGTGAATTCGGGGTCGGCGCCGAAATCGGCTGGGAACACACGATCGACGCCTTGGCCGAGCGCTACCGGGTGCTGGCGCCGGACATGCTGGGTTTCGGCGAGTCGGCGAAGGTGGTCGACTTCACCGACGGTCGCGGCCTGCGCATCCGGCACATCGCGCGATTCCTCGCCCTGCTCGGCATCGATGCGGCCCATTTCGTCGGCAATTCGATGGGTGCGATCAACTTGCTGGTCGACGCGACCTCCGACGCGCCCCGGCTGCCGATGCGGAGCCTGGTGGCGATCTGCGGCGGCGGCGAGATCCAGAGCAACGAGCACATGCGCGCGCTCTACGACTACGACGCCACCTTCGCCGGGATGCGCCGCATCGTCACGGCGCTGTTCCACTCCCCCTCCTACCCGGCGGACGAGGCCTACGTGCGCCGTCGTTACGAGGCGAGCATCGCCCCCGGCGCATGGGAAGCGTTGGCGGCGGCCCGTTTTCGCCGCCCAGGCGCCGAGCCGCCGACCGGCCCGTCGAGCAAGCGGGCGTACGAGCGCATCACCGTCCCCGCCCTCGTCGTCGAGGGAGCCGGCGACAAACTGCTCCCCGAGGGCTGGGCCGCGGAGATCGCCGGGCAGATCGCGGGCGCCCGCCACGCGACGGTGCCCGAGGCCGGGCACTGCCCCCAGATCGAGCGGCCCGAGATCGTCAACGACCTGCTGCTGACCTTCCTCGAAAGGAACGACATATGACCGACGAACTCACCGGCAAGGTCGCCGTCGTCACCGGCGGCGCCTCCGGAATCGGCGCCGCGACGGTGGCACGGTTCGTCGCCGCGGGCGCCAACGTCGTCGTCGGCGACCTCGATCCCGAACGCGGCGCGGAGTCGGTGGCCGGCTACGGCGACGCGGTCGTGTTCCAGCAGACCGACGTCGCCGAACCCGAACAGGTCGAACGGCTGGTCGACCTCGCGGTACGCACCTTCGGCGGCCTGCACGTCATGTGCAACAACGCCGGCGTGCCGGGCGCCATGCATCCGAGCCTGCTGGTCGACGACCTCGCCGATTTCCACCGGGTCCTCGGGGTGAATCTGCTCGGGGTGATGGCGGGCACCAAGTTCGCGGCCCGGCACATGGTCGACCACGGCGGCGGGTCGATCGTCAACCTGTCCTCGATCGGCGGCGTCCAGGCAGGTGGCGGCGTGCAGACCTACCGGGCCTCCAAGGCCGCGGTGATCCACTTCACCAAGTCCGCGGCGATCGAGTTGGCGCAGTACGGCATTCGGGTCAACTGCATCGCTCCCGGCAACGTGCCGACCCCGTTTCTCGCGGCGTCGGCCACCACGATGTCGGCCGAACGCATCGAGCGATTCACCCGGTCGGTGCGGGCGTCGATGAAGGAGGACCGGCCGCTGCCGCGCGAGGGCACACCGGAGGATGTCGCGGAGGCGGTGCTGTATTTCGGCAGCGACCTTTCGGCGTATGTCACGGGAACGGTGCTGCCCGTGGACGGCGGCACGGTGGCCGGTAAGCCGCTCAAGCTGCGCAAGAAGCCCGCGGAGCAGTCCGTCACCGCCCGTAGCTGATCATGCTCGCGTTAATTCAACTGCTTGACTTAAATCGCCCGGCGGCGTTGACTGGAAGTGCCGGTATTCGAAATCGAGAACGAGATTCCGATGCGGCCGCGCGGTCATCACGCCGTCCGGGCCGAGCCGGCGATCCGGAGGGAGCCGACATGGCTACGGTCGACAGATCCCGCGCCGAGCAGGTCACCACGACTCGCGAGGCCATTCTCGTCGCCGCGGAACGCCTGTTCGCCGAGCGCGGGATCGCGTCGGTGTCGAACCGGCAGGTGAGCGAGGCCGCGGGACAAGGGAACAACGCCGCGGTCGGCTACCACTTCGGCGCCAAGGCAGACCTGGTCCGGGCCATCGTGCGCAGGCATCACGCGCATACCGAGCAGCTGTGCCGGGAGATGGTGACGCGCGTGGGGGAGTCCGACGAATTGCGGGACTGGGTGAGCTGTCTGGTCCGCCCGGTCACCGAACACCTTGCGGCCCTGGGCAATCCGACCTGGTACGCGCGCTTCAGCGCGCAGTTGCAGCCGGATCCGGTCTTCCGCGATCTGATGTCGGACGAGTCGCTGGCGTCCCGGTCGCTGGTGCGCGTCGTGGACGGCCTGCAGCGCAGCCTGCCCGGCCTGTCACCCGAACTGCGCCGGGAGCGAAACTCCATGGCGCGCTTGCTGATCGTGCACACCTGTGCCGAGCGTGAGCGCGCGCTGGCCGACGACACGCTGCTGGGCCGCGCGAGCTGGGAGGAGACCGCGACCGGTCTGATCGACGCGATCACCGGGCTCTATCTGGCGCCGGTCACGCGATGACCGTCGTCACGCGGCCCCGAACGGCCGCGCGTAGAAAGGAAGTCGGGAGATGACGAGAGTCCCCCGCCGCACGGGTGTCTTGATCGTCGGCGCCGCGGCCGCCGGGCTGGCGACGGCGGAAGCGCTGCGCCGCCAGGGTTTCCGCGGTGCGATCACGATGCTGGGCGCGGAACCGCATCTGCCCTACGATCGTCCGCCGTTGTCCAAGCAGATCCTGTCCGGCGCCTGGCGGCCCGAACGTACCCTGTTGCGCGCGCCGCGCCTGCTGGCCGGGCTGGAGGTCGAACTGCTGCTCGGGCACCGGGCCCTCGCCCTCGACGTGGCCGGGCGCACGGTGCGCTCGACGGCGGGACCCATCACCGCCACCGACGCGGTCGTGATAGCCACCGGGGCCACCCCGAGGACGCTGCCGACCGTGCCCGGTCTGCGCGGCGTTCATGTGCTGCGCACCCTCGACGACGCCCTGGCATTGCGTGACGCGCTGACCCCCGCCGGGCTCGGGTACGCCTCGAGTGACCCTGGTCCGGCGCGGCCCCGGGTGGTCGTCGTAGGCGAGGGCGTCCTGGGTGCGGAAATCGCCGCGACCACAAGGCAATTGGGCCTGGACGTCACCATATCCGGCCCGCTGTCCGCCCCGATGGTGACCCAACTCGGCGAGTTCGCCGCCGCGCGGCTGGCCGAGCTGCACACGCGCAACGGTGTCCGGCTGCGGCTCGGTGCGGGCGTCGACGGGTTCACCGATCGCGATGGCCGGGTCGCCGGCGTGACGCTGCGGACCGGCGAGACGCTGCCCGCCGATCTGGTCGTCGTCGCCATCGGCGCCGTGCCCGCGACCGACTGGCTCGCGGGCAGCGGGCTGACCCTGGCCAACGGCGTCGTCTGCGACGACAGCTGCCGGGCCGCGGCGGGTGTCTACGCCGTCGGCGACGTCGCCCGCTGGCACGATCAGGACGCGAACGCGCCTGTGCGCCTGGAGAATCGGACGCACGCCTCCGAACAGGCGGGCGTGGTGGCGGCCAATATCGTCGGCGCCGAGCGGGTCTACCGGCCGATCCCGTACTTCTGGACCGACCAGTTCGACGCCAAGATCCAGGTGCACGGCACCATCACGCCCGACGCACAGGTCACGGTCGTGGACGGCGACCCGGCGACCGGTCGCTTCGTCGCCCGCTACGAGCGGGCCGGAGCGATCACGGCCGTGCTCGGCTGGAACATGCCCAAACAGGCTCGCATGCAGCGTCAGCATCTCGTGGATGCCCGCCGCGAGCCGCTCACCCCAGCGCACTCCCCGTAGGAAGAAGGTCCCGATGAAGGTGACTGTCGAACAGGACAAATGCATTGCCGCCGGGCACTGCGTCATGCACGCCGCGGCCGTATTCGATCAGCGTGACGACGACGGTGTGGTCGAACTGCTCGACGAGAACCCGCCCGCCGAACTCGCCGCCGACGTGCGGGAGGCGG
Organism: Nocardia wallacei; assembly: GCF_029868745.1. GTDB lineage: Bacteria > Actinomycetota > Actinomycetes > Mycobacteriales > Mycobacteriaceae > Nocardia > Nocardia wallacei_B. Next base: position 47,605 of record NZ_JARWOP010000233.1, read on the forward strand.
CGGCGGTCTGCCCCGCCATGGCCATCCACGTCGAGGAATAGACCGAAAGCCTGCGGTTCGCCGCAGCCGACCACAGGAGTCACCGTGTCCGAAACACTGACCGACGCCACCGCCGCGACGGCGGGCATCCCCGACTATCCGATGCTCCGGTCCGCCGGCTGCCCGTTCGCGCCCCCCGAGCAGGCGCTGCGGCTGGGCCGCGAGAAGCCGCTCAACCGGGTGCGGATCTGGGACGGCAGCACGCCGTGGCTGGTCACCGGCTATGCCGAGTTCAAGGCGCTGATGTCCGATCCCCGTGTCAGCGTGGACGATCACCGCCCGGGCTTCCCGCACTGGAACGAGGGCATGCTGGCGATCAAGGACAGCCGTCCCAAGTCGCTGTTCACCACCGACGGCGAGGAACACAGCCGGTACCGGCGAATGCTCACCAAGCCGTTCACGTTCAAGCGGGTCGAGGCGCTGCGCCCGGTGATCCAGCAGATCACCGACGAGCACGTCGACAAGATCCTCGACGGCCCGCAGCCCGCCGATCTGGTTGCGGGACTGGCCCTTCCGGTGCCGACCCTGATGATCAGCGAGATGCTGGGCGTGCCCTACGACGACCACGAGTTCTTCCAACTGCACGCCACCATGAACGTGGACCGGTTCGCGACCAAAGAGCAAGCGGCGGAGGGTCGTTCGCAGCTGGCGCGCTATCTGGTCGAGTTGGTCAAGAAGAAGCTGGACGAACCGGCCGAGGACGTGGTGACCGATATCGCCGAGCGGGTGCGCGCCGGTGAGATCGACATGCGCGAGGCCGCCCAGCTCGGTACCGGGCTGCTCATCGCGGGCCACGAGACCAGCGCCAACATGATTTCCCTCGGCGCGTTGGCCCTGATGGAGAACCCGGACCAGTTCGCGCTGCTGCGCGACACCGACGATCCGAAGGTCGTGGCGGGAGCGGTCGAGGAGTTGCTGCGCTATCTGAGCATCATCCAGAACGGCCAGCGCCGGGTCGCGATCGACGACATCGAGATCGCGGGCGAGACGATCCGTGCCGGTGACGGCCTGATCTTCGATCTGGCCCCGGCCAACTGGGACGAGAAGCAGTGGGAACAGCCGGACAAGCTGGACCTGCGCCGCCCCGCCAACCTGCACGTCGGCTTCGGCTTCGGCCCGCACCAGTGCGTCGGGCAGCAGCTGGCCCGCGCCGAACTGCAGATCGTCTTCCACACCCTGGTCCGCCGCATTCCCACGCTGCACCTGGCGATTCCGTTCGACAAGGTGGAGTTCAAACACGACCGCCTCGCATACGGCATCTACGAACTGCCCGTGGCCTGGTAGCCCGGCTGAGGCCTTCGTTCCGATCCACTGAGTGGACCCCTATTACATCAAACCCATTTGATGTATTCTGCTCGTGTGGCAACCCAGACGCGAGTACCGGTGCCGCTGCTCATGCGGATGGCGGCACACCCGTTGCGCTGGGCGCTGATGACCGAGTTGGCGTCCAGTGATCGACGGGTGCGAGAGCTGGTCGCGGCCGTCGACGAGCCGCAGAACCTGGTGTCCTATCACCTGCGGCTGTTGCGGACGGCCGGTCTGGTGACGATGCGGCGCAGTAGTTTCGACGGTCGCGACAGCTACTACCACCTCGATCTGGCCCGCTGCGCCACGGCATTCGGTGACGCGGCCGACGCGCTGCATCCCTTGCTGGCGCCCGCCGAGCGGCAGTGGCCGAAGGGCGGCTCGGTGTTGTTCCTGTGCACCGGAAACGGCGCGCGCTCACCGATGGCGGAGGCGCTGCTGCGGCGTCGCAGTGGCGGACGCGTCGAGGTGACCAGCGCGGGCAGTCATCCCAAGCCCGCCATGCACCCGAATACCGGACGCGTGCTGCGCGAGCACTTCGGCATCGACTTCGCACCCCGGCGGCCGCGGTCGCTGGAGGAGATCGCGAGTCGCCGTTTCGATGTCGTGATCACGTTGTGCGACAAGATCCGCGAGGTTCCGCGCGATCACGGCGCGGCGGTCACGACGCATTGGAGCCTGCCGGATCCGGCCGCCGCCGCGGCGACCGAGGAGGCGGCCTATCCCGAATTCCGGCGTATCGCAACCGAACTCGATACCCGCATCGGGTTCCTGGCTCTGTAGGGATGACAAGGAGGCCCGACCATGACCACCACCGCACCGAACGAACTCGCCCGCGTCCGATACCTCATCGATGATGTGCGCGAAGCTGTGGAGTTCTATACCACCCACCTCGGTTTCACCGTCGATTTCGATGCCGCGCCCGCATTCGCCGCCGTCGTCCGCGGTCCGTTGCAGCTGCTGCTCGCCGGACCCAAGAGTTCCGCGGGCCGCCCGATGCCCGACGGCGCCGTCCCGGTGCCCGGCGCGGGCTGGAACCGTATCCAGCTCGTGGTCGACGATATCGCCGCCGAGGTCGCGCGGCTGCGGGCAGCCGGTGTCACCTTCCGCAACGACATTCTCAGCGGCCCAGGGGGACAACAGGTTCTGCTGCAGGACTCGTCCGGCAACTTCGTCGAACTGTTTCAGCCCGCGCCTCGTCCCGCGGCGCGCTGAGCGGCCCCAGCATGCTCAGCGCAGGCTTTCGCGCCACGGTGGCGATCGTGCCGAGCCGTCGCCGGAGTCCGAGACTGATCGGCGCGCTCGTGCTGCTGGTGGTTTTCGTGGCGCTCGCGCTGTTCGCGCCGCGTCCGGAGGTCGGCCAGATTCGTGATTGGGCGCGTGCTTCCGGAGCGTGGCTGCCGCTCGTGTTCTTTCTCGCACACGTGCTGGCAACCGTTGTGCTGCCGCGGGTTCCGTTCACTCTGGTCGCCGGACTGCTGTTCGGTCCGGCCCTCGGCGTCGCGCTCGCGGTGTCCGCCACCACGGTGAGTGCGGCACTGGCGTTTCTGCTCGTGCGTGCGGTCGGTCGCGAGGCGGTCATCGCGCGGTGGACGCATCCGGCGGTCGTGGCGGTGGACCGCCGGCTGGCTCGGCGCGGCTGGCTGGCCGTGGGATCGCTGCGGTTGATCAGCCCGGTTCCGTTCTGGCTGGTCAACTTTTGTGCAGGTGTTTCGTCGATGCGCCTGGCACCGTTTCTCATCGCGACGGCCGTGGGTGTACTTCCGGGGACGATCGCGCTGGTCGCGCTCGGCGAGGCGCTCACGGGGAGCACCGATCCCGCGCTGATCGTCGTGTCCGTCCTCTGCATCGCGATCGGCGTGGCGGGCCTGCTGGTCGACGCGCGCCTCGGCGGTACGAAACCCGATGACTCGGATGCGGCCGGATTTGCCAGGGCGACATAAGCATGAGCGAATCCGACTTCACCGAGGTGGCGGGTCACGAGACATCGGGCCGGTTGCCTCGCCGTCTCGGGCTCGCCGATGCGGTGGTGATCGGGCTGGGTGCGATGCTCGGCGCCGGGATCTTCGCCGCGCTGGCTCCCGCCGCTCGCGCGGCCGGGTCGGGCCTGTTGATCGGCTTGGCCGTCGCGGCGGCGGTCGCGTATTGCAACGCCACCTCGTCGGCGCGGCAGGCCCCGGGCATCACCAGGCTCTTAATAAAATAACCCAACCCCAGAAAAAACATGATAGAGCTATAATTTTAGAGGATGGTGGTAAAAAAAAATTTATGGCGGGGGGGGGGGGGGGGGGGGG
>NZ_JARWOP010000234.1 GCF_029868745.1 Nocardia wallacei
TCTCGGTTTTCGGGTGCCGCTGCTGGCTCCTTCGTCGCATTGCAGCGGCACCCGAAAACCGAGACGCGCCGAAAACTTGCGGGGTTGGCGTGCTACAGGGGAGGTTTTTGACGGAGGGGGGTGCGTGGGGTGGATAGGTGCGGCCTTTGCGCGTGGTGTGTGTGGGTGGATTGGTGCGGCGTTGCGCGTGGTGTGTGGGGTGGGGAGGTGCGGCGATTCGGGTGCTGGGTGGGGGGCGTGTGGGGGTAGTTACTCGTGGGTTGGGTTGGACGGCGTAAGAATGGGGGTTACGGTGCAGTTATGAGTGAGCGCGTGGAGCCGGTTATCGATCGGAGTGCGATGGGGGCTGATCGGTATGAGCATCATGGGGGGTTTCCGAAGGTTGCGGAGGCTCAGCCGGGGCCGAACTTCGGGGGGTTTGTCGAGGCTATGCGGACGTTGCAGGATTTGGCGGTTTCGGCGGATTGCAGCGAGGAGGTGTATGGGGAGGCGTGGGGGAAGGCTCGGGAGCTGATCGAGCTGCTCGAGCCTTATCGGGCGCCGGAATCGCAGAGTCCGGCGGGGCGGGTGACCGCGTTGCCGGGGCGCGGGAGTTTGCTCATGCCGCCGTGGAATGTTGTCGAGGCGGGGCCGGGCGGGGTGCGGATGCGGGGTGAGTTCCGGCGATACCACCTGGGGGGCAACAGTGCGGTGCACGGCGGCGTGTTGCCGCTGCTTTCGACGACCTGTTCGGATCGCTTGTGCACTACGCGGGACGACCTATCAGCCGCACCGCGTACCTGCATGTGAACTACCGGAAAGTCACTCCGTTGGAGACGCCGTTGCTGGTGGAAGGCACCGTCGATCGCATCGAGGGCCGTAAGACCTTCGTCACCGCACGGCTGACCGACGAATCTGAAACATTGCTGGCCGATTGTGAAGGGCTCATGGTGCAGTTGCTGCCCTGGCAACCGTGACGGGTCGGACCGTGTGTGCCATGGTCGTCCGGTGCGTATAGTTGCGTGCGCTCGCTCATCGAAAAACTATCCGGAGGAACCTGAAAGTGGTTGCAGCACTGTCTGAATCCCTGCTCGACGACGCCAAGCGACCGGCCTTCATCGCCGATGCCCAGCAGGTGCTGGAAGCGGAGGTGTCGGACAAGGGGGGCGCGTCCGGCCTGGCTGTGAAGGGTGCGTACGCGGCGGCGAAGAAGGTCAGTCCGACCATCGTCACGGACGGGCTGGAGTCGTTCGTGCCGAAGTTCGTCGAGCGGCTCGAGCCGTACTGGGCGGAATACCAGGCCTCGGGTAACGGCTCTTTCGCCGACCTGCTGGTGTCCAAGCAGGACGAGGTCGCCGAGGCACTGCTCGCGGTGACCGACGCGCGGGCCGAGAGCTCCTCGCGCCCGGCTCTGAAGAAGGCGTACTCCGCGGTGCGCTCCTCGGCGAAAAAGCATGTGACCGAGGCCCTCCCGCGCGTGGGCGACCTGGTCCAGCGGCACGCTGGATAATTGGCCGCGGCTTGATAATTGGCCGCGCCTTCGGCGCGGCGGGTTTGTGGCCTCGTGACCCCGCCGTTCGGTACCCGGTGCTCGCGACTTCGTCGCATGCGCACCGGGCACCGAACGGCGGGGCGGCCACAAACCGTGCGGGTTGCGTTGGTGCGTACATACCGTGCGGGGTTGCGTGAGTGCCCCGCGGCTTCGTCGAGGTGCGTCGGTTCGCGAAAGTTGCGTCGGCGCACGTCGAATGTGCTCGCCTTACATTTCCCCTGCCGACTTTCCGATGCGCCAGTAGCCCGTGAAAGTGATGTCGGCCTTCGGGATTCCGCGTTCGGATGCCAGGTGTCGGCGCAGGCCGGAGGCCAATTTCTGCTCGCCTGCGATGAAGGCGTAGATGCCCTGTTCGGGGAGTTCCGCGGCGCGCACCGCGTCCAGTGCGGGGGCGCCTATCTGGGTGGTGGGGTCGGGGCGTGGGAGCCAATGCACCTGTACGCCTTCGGGTTCGCCGAGGTCCTGGGCGTCGTCGGGGTGGGGGACCTCCAGGAAGGCGGCGCCGCGCAGGTCTCTGGGGGCCGACCGCAGCACGCCCGCGACCGCGGGCAGCGCGCTCTCGTCACCGACCAGCAGCGCCCACGAAGTGTGCTGCGGCGCTTGGTACATGATGCCCTCGTCCAGCAGGCCCACCTCACTTCCGATGGCGGCGCCGCTCGCCCATGCGCACGCGGGGGTGTGCTCGCCGTGCATGGCGAAATCGACGTCCAGTTCGGCGGTGTCGCCGAAGCGGCCCCGCCCGGCCGGAAAGTATTCGCGCACCGTGTAATTGCGCACCACCGGCCGCTGGTCCTTGCTCATCATCAGATACTGCGCGTACCAGAGATTGCTGGCCGCGGTCGGCAGGCGCAGCCCGTTGCGGCCGGGCAGGAACAGCCGGAACCACTGGTCGTAGCCCATCGGGACGAACTCGCCCAGTCCGTCGCCGCCCAGCGTGACCCGGACGAAACTCGGACTGATCCGCTTGCTCGCGAGGACCTCGACGGTGAGGATCCGCCGCTCCTCGGGCTTGAGGTACTTGGTGCGCTTGGCCATGTGAGTTAGGTTAGCAAACCCTAACTTCGGGCGATAGGTGTGAGCGGGCCGACTCCCCACGGGCCGACGCTCTCTGGGAGGCTGGGCCTGTGAACCCTTCGACAGCACAGGCCCAGGTCGTCGTCGACGAGCTGGCACGCGGAGGCGTGCAGGATGTCGTGTTGTGTCCCGGATCGCGAAATGCGCCGCTGGCCTTCGCCTTGCAGGCCGCCGATGCCGAGGGGCGGCTGCGGCTGCACATGCGCATCGACGAGCGCACCGCCGGATTCCTCGCGATCGGCCTGGCCGTGTCCAGCGGCCGCCCGGTCCCGGTCGTGATGACCTCGGGGACCGCCGTGGCCAACCTCGGCCCGGCCGTGCTGGAGGCCAACTACGCGCGCCAGCCGCTGATCGTGCTGAGCGCCAACCGGCCCTACGAGATGCTGGGCAGCGGGGCCAACCAGACCATCGAACAGTTCGGCCTGTTCGGCAGCCAGGTGCGCGCCGCCATGAGCCTCGGGCTGGCCGAGGCGGAGGAGGGCTACCGGCGGCAGAACAGCGTGTGGCGCGCGGCGGTGTGCCGGGTGCTGGCCGCGGCGCGCGGTACCCGCTCCGGCAATGCCGGGCCCGTGCATTTCGACATCCCGCTCCGGGAACCGCTGGTCCCCGACGCGCTGCTCGGGGAGTCGTTCCCGGCCGGGCGGGTCGGGGGAAAGCCTTGGACCGCAACGCAGTACGCGACTCTCGACGTGCCCCTGGACATCGATCTGACCCCCGACACGGTGGTCATCTCGGGTCACGGCGCGGGCCATCGCCCGGAGCTGGCCGAACTGCCGACGGTGGCCGAACCCACCGCCCCCATGCACGGCCCCGCGCTGCACCCGCTGGCGCTGTCGCTGCTGCGGCCGCGGCAGGCGATCATTACCGGCCGCCCCACGCTGCACCGCCAGGTGTCGAAGGTGCTCGCCGACCCGGACATCACCGTGTACGCGCTCACCACCGGGCCGCGCTGGCCCGACGTGTCCGGCAATGTGGTCGGCACCGGTACCCGCGCGATCACCGGGGGCGCGCCGCGGCGCGAGTGGCTCGAGCACTGCGCCGAGCTGAACGCCAAGGCCTGTGGAGTGGTCCGGGACGAACTGGCCAGGCATCCCAAGCCGACCGGGCTGCACGTGGCGGCCGTGGTGATGGACGCGCTGCGCGGCGGCGACCAGCTACTGCTGGGCGCCTCGAATCCGGTGCGCGACGCCGCGCTGGTGTCGTATCCGCGACCGGGCGTCAAGGTGTTGTCCAATCGCGGCGTGGCCGGGATCGACGGCACCGTCTCGACCGCCGTCGGCGCCGCGCTGAGCCATCCGGGCCGCACGGTCGCGCTGATCGGCGACCTGACCTTCTTGCACGACGCGTCCGGACTGCTGCTCGGGCCCGGTGAGCCGCGCCCGGCCGACCTGACCATCGTGGTCGCCAACGACGACGGCGGCGGCATCTTCGAAACGCTGGAACAGGGCGACCCGCAGTACGCGGGCGTGTTCGAGCGTGTGTTCGGCACGCCGCACGGCATGGATCTGGCCGCGCTGTGCGCCGCCTACCGGGTCCCGCACCGGCAGGTCGATCCGGGCGAACTGGCCGTCGAACTCGCCGGGCACGCGCACGGCATCCGGGTGCTGGAGGTGGCGACCGAGCGCTCCAGCCTGCGCGAGCTGCACGCCACCGTGCGCGCCGGCATCGGGTAGGGGTCAGTACTCGCTCTCGGCGTCGCCCGCGTCCTCGTAGTCGTCGTCGAGGGGCACCGGGATGGACTGCTCTAGCACGTCGGCCTCGGCGGCCTCCCGCTCGGTGGCGCCGACGGGAACGTCGGTCTCCGCGTCGTCGTCCTCCGGGAACGCCGGTACGGCCTGCTCCATGAAATCGGCTTCCGGAACTGCGTCGATGGCGCCGGTATCGAGGGTTCGATCGGTCATCGGTTGCTCCTTCCCGCGAGTGGGCCGATTCGCCGGCCGGGTGACCGGGCACCATCGAGAATGCGCCGCCCGAGCCCGCCTGGCAACCTCTCCGCCACTACGTTTCACTCACTCCTCCGGGCCGGCCGCCTCGTCGGTGCGATATCGGCGATGAGTTCTGCGGGCCGGTCCCGTCTCAATCCACGGATGCCCGAGATGCGGCGCGTCATGCCCTGGAAGGAGCAACCATGACGGAACCGGCGTTCGATCTGGAATCGGCCGCGACGGGTTTGGCGGCGGTGATCGCCGGGATCACCGACGATCACCTGCCCGTTCACACGCCGTGCACCGATGTGACCGTGCGCGATCTCCTCGTGCATGTGGTGGGTCTCACCGAGGCGTTCCGGCAGGCCGCGACCAAGGAGGCGGTCGGTCGCTCGATCCCGCCCGAGACCGGCCCCGACGCGCCGCTGGTGGACGATTGGCGCACGCGGATCCCAGCTCAGTTGAAGGCGCTGGTGGCTGCCTGGCGGGAACCGGCGGCCTGGGACGGCGAGACCGAAGCGGGCGGGGTGGTCGCGCCCGCCCTCGAGATAGCCGTGGTCGCGCTCGACGAACTGGTCATCCACGGGTGGGATCTCGCCTGCGCCACCGGTCAGCCGTACCACCCCGCCGAGCAGGACCTGGCGGTGCTGATGGACATGCTGGAACAGACCCCGCCGGAGGGCGTCCCCGGCCTGTTCGGCCCGACGGTGCCGGTGCCCGACGAGGCGCCGCTGTGGGATCGCGTCCTGGGGCGCACCGGCCGCGACCCGGCGTGGTCGGCAGCCTGAGCCCAGGACCGAGCAACGACATGCGGGCGTGCGCCTCGCATGCTGTTGCGCCCGGGACGTGGGTGCGCTTCGGCAGACCGCGGATCAGGCTGTCGTGGTGAACAATCCGGCGCGGGCGGCGAGGGCCGCGGCGTCGGCCGCGGTCGTGGCAACCTGGTCGTCGATGGGGTCGCCGCTCGCGAGTAGTCGGTAGTAGAGCGGGGCGGAGACGGCGGAAAGGACTGCGCGGGAGTCGGTTCCGTCGGGAAGTTCGCCGCGGGCGACGGCGGCCGCGATACACGGCGACCATTCGGCGAGGCGGGCATCGTAGAAGGCGTGCAGGGCCACGGCGGTGGCGCTGTCGCAACTCGCCGCGGCCGCAAGGGCTTTGAACAGCGGGCCCTGACGCGGGTCCGCGAGGGTCCGTGCCACCAGGCGAGCGTTCGCGAGCAGGTCGCCGCGCAGCGACCCGGTATCGGCATGGGGGAGTGAGCTTTCCGCCATCTCCGACAGCAGGTCGGCGACCAGGCCGGCGGGGGTGCGCCAGCGGCGGTAGACGGTGGTCTTGCCGACGTCTGCGCGGACGGCCACCTCGGTCAGGTCCAGTCCCGCGAAGCCGCGTTCGGTCAGCAGGTCACCGGCCGCGCGCAGGACGGCCGCGCGGACGCGGGCCGTGCGACCGCCCGGACGTACGGACCCGGGGCTCGGCGTGTCCTGAGTCATAACGGTTCTCCAGTTCCATTAGGTCTGCATGCAGTGTACTGTCGGCAGTGTTAATGAAACTACAGTTCCTTTTAGGAGTGGTCATGGAGTATCGGCGGCTGGGAAATTCGGGTCTGCTGGTACCCGCGCTGAGCTTCGGCGCGGGCACGTTCGGCGGGCGCGGCGAACTGTTCGGCGCGTGGGGCGACACCGACGCCCGACAGGCCCGCCGGCTCGTCGACATCGCTGTCGAGGCGGGTGTGACCATGTTCGACACGGCGGACGTGTACTCCGACGGCGCCTCGGAAGAGGTACTCGGCGCGGCCATCGCGGGCCGCCGCGACCGGGTCCTGTTGTCCACCAAGGCCTCCCTGCCCACCGGTCCGAGCCCGGCCGAGGCGGGTTCGGGCCGCTCCCGGCTGATCGGCGCGGTCGAGGCGGCGCTGCGGCGGCTGGGCACCGACTACATCGACTTGTTCCAGCTGCACGCCTTCGATGCCGGTACACCGGTCGAGGAGGTGCTCGCCGCGCTGGACGACCTGGTCCGGTCGGGCAAGATCCGCTATGTCGGGGCGTCGAACTTCGCGGGCTGGCAATTGATGAAATCCCTTGCGGCAGCGGACCGATACGGCCTGCCGCGCTATATCGCCCATCAGGTGTACTACTCGCTGGTCGGCCGCGACTACGAGTGGGAGCTGCTACCGCTGGGCCGCGATCAGGGCGTCGGCGCCGTGGTGTGGAGCCCGCTCGGCTGGGGCCGTCTCACCGGCAAGATCCGGCGTGGGCAACCACTGCCGGAGGGCAGCCGCCTGCACAAGACCGCCGAGGCGGGCCCGCCCGTGTCCGACGACCTGCTCTACGACGTGGTGGACGCCCTCGACGACATCGCCGCGGAGACCGGCCGGACGATCCCGCAGATCGCCCTGAACTGGTTGCTGACGCGCCCCACCGTCGCCACCGTCATCGTCGGCGCCCGCAACGAGGACCAGCTGCGCCAGAACCTCGGCGCGGTCGGCTGGCAGCTGACCGCGGACCAGATCGCCCGCCTGGACAAGGCGAGCGCCGTCACGCCGCCCTACCCCTACTACCCGTACTATCGCCTGCCCGATTTCGCCCGCCTCAACCCGCCGGCCGTCTAGCGCGCACACGCAGACGGGCGCCGCGACCACAGTCTGTGATCGCGGCGTCCGCCCGCACCGGCCGGCCCGATACCCCGGCCGGTGCCTCGTCGCGACGGCTCAATACACGTCGCGCACATATCTTTTCTCGGCGATGAGCTGCTTCTTGAAGGCCAGCGCGCCGTCGGCGTCGAGCTTGCCGTGCACCTGCGCGAGGGTCAGCAGCGCGTCGTCGACGTCGCGAGCCATCCGCCCGGCGTCGCCGCACACGTAGAGATGACCGTTGTCGACCAGCCACCCCCACAGTTCCGCGCCGTGCTCGATCATCCTGTGCTGCACGTAGACCCGCTCCCGCTGGTCTCGGGAGAAGGCCAGATCCAGCCGGGTGAGGAAGCCGGAGCGGAACATATCCTCCAGCTCGTCGCGGTAGTAGAAGTTGTCCGCGGCGTGCTGGTCGCCGAAGAACAGCCAGTTGCGGCCGCGGCATCCGAGCGCGCGGCGTTCGTGCAGGAAGCCCCGGAACGGCGCGATCCCGGTCCCGGGCCCGACCATGATCATCGGCGCGTTCGGGTCCAGCGGCGGCCGGAAATGCGGTGCGCGCTGCAGGAATACCGGCACGGTGGCATCCTCGCAGCGATCGGCGAGGAAGGTCGAGCAGACCCCGCCGCGCTCGCTGTAGCGCACCACGCCGACGGTCAGCTGCACCTCCTGCGGATCGACCAGCGGACTGGAGGAGATCGAATACTGGCGCGGTTGCAGCTTTTTCAGTGCGCCGAGCCACTCGACCAGTTCGGCCCGGACGGGGAAGTCGCGCAGCACGTCGACCGCCTGCCGATCCCACAAATAGCGCTCCAGCTCGTTGCGGTTGTCGCGGCGCAGCAGTTTGGCCAACTGCGGGCTCGGGTTGTGCTCGCCGATGAAGGTCAGCAGGTCGCGGCTGACCTTCGTGATGTCGTAATGCGTGTGCAGCGCCTGTGCCAGCGGCACTTCCCGGGCATCGAGTTCGACGCCGCGCTGTCCGTCCAGTCCGGTCGCCGCGAGCCATTCGGCCACCAGCTCCTCGTCGTTGGCGGGCCACACGCCCAGCGAATCACCGACCTCGTAGGTCGCCTCGAACCCGCGCAGGTCGAAACCGAACTGCCGCACCTCTTTTCCGGCGCCCGGACGGGACAGCAGCGTGTTGCGCACCAGCGGCGCGTGCAGCGGGGCGTTGCGGGTGAACAGCGGCGCGGTCCGGGTGGTGCGGGTGGCAGGCGGAGCCGGACGCGACAACACCATGGTCGCACCACGACCCGGCGGCGGGCCGGGCGGCGAATCCGGTTCGGGCGCCGCGGGACCGGAGCCGTCCAGCGCGGCGAGCACGTCGTCGAGCCAGCGCGCCGACAGCTCCTCGTGGTCGGGCTCGCTGTCGACCCGCGGGAGCAGCCGGGTGCCGCCGCGCTCACCCAGTATCCGGTCCAGTGTGCGGCCGTGCCCGCAGAACTCGTCGTAGGAGGAGTCGCCCAGGGCGAAGACCGCGAAGCGCAGGCCGGTGCATCGGACGGCGCTGTCGTGCAATCGTTCCCAGAAGTCCGCGCCGTTGTCCGGCGGCCCGCCGTCACCGAAGGTGCTGGTGATCACGAGCGCGTCGCCGGTCAGGTCGGCTAGTTCACAGGAATCCATGTCGAGCAGTCGCGGGCGGTACCCCGAGTCGGCGAGCCGGGCGGCCGCCGCCGCGGCCAGTTCCTCCGCCGTCCCGGTCTGCGAGGCCCAGAGCACCGTCACCGCGCGGCCCGCGGGCGCCTCGTCGGCCCCGTCGGATTCGCCCGCGCGCGAGTACATCCCGGCCAGCAGCCCGTTGAGCCACAGGCGGCTGTGCGGCGACAGCGGCGCCGCCTCGGGCAGCGCGGGCTGTTCGGTGGCGGGTTCGGACATGGCGGCCACCTTGCGCAGCGCGACCGCGCAGGCCTTGAACTCCGGCTGGAGCGAGTCGGCGTCGACCGCGTCGTTGGTGACCGCGTTGACGGTCAGGTACTCGCCCTGCTCGTCGTTCCAGTGGAAGGGCGCGAAGCAGTCGCCGGGCCGCACCCGATCGCTGATCCGCACCGGCAGCACGGCCCGCCCGCGGCGCGAGGCGATCTCGACCTGGTCGCCTGCCACGATGCCGAGCCGCTCGGCATCGCCGGGGTGCACCTCGACGAACGGTTTTCCGTTGAGCCGGTTCAGCTTGTCGACCCGCCCGGTCTTGGTCATGGTGTGCCACTGATGCGGCAGCCGGCCGGTGTTGAGCACGAAGGGGTAGTCGTCGTCGGGCATCTCGTCCGGCGGCAGGTGCGGGCGCGCCCAGAACACCGCCCGGCGGCTCGGTGTCGCGAAGGCCAGCCGCGGCCGGCGCCCCGACCCGTCGGTGTACAGCTCCTGGGCGACACCGTCGTTCAGGTAGCGAATCGGGTTGCGGCGACGGTCCGGATCGGGGCACGGCCACTGCGCCGGGCCGTCGCGCAACAGGTCGTAGTCGATCCCTGACAGGTCGTAACCCGTTGCGGGATTGGCGAAACCGCGGATCTCCTCGAAGACCTCGGCGCTCGAGCCGTACTCGAAGCCCGGGAAACCCATCGCGGTCGCCACCTGGGCGATCAGCAGCCAGTCCGGTCGCGCGTCACCGGGCGGGTCGATCGAGCGCTGCAGCAGCGTGACGGTGCGCTCCGAATTCACCATGGTCGCTTCGGATTCCGCCCACAGCGTCGCCGGCAGCAGCAGGTCGGCGTAGGCGTTGGTGGCGGTCTCGGTGTAGACGTCCTGCGCGATCACCAGCTCCGCGGCCTCCAGCCCGGCGATGACGGTCTTGCGATTCGCCACCGACGCCACGGGATTGCTGCACAGGATCCAGCACGCCTTGATCCGTCCCTGCGCCAGGCCGCGGAACATCTCGATGGTCCCGGGCCCGGACTCGTCGCGCAGTGTGCCCGGCGCGAGCCCCCACGCCGTCTCGACGAAGCTCCGGTCGCCCGCCGACAGCACGCTGCGCTGGCCGGGCAGCCCCGGTCCCATATAGCCCATTTCCCTGCCGCCCATGGCATTCGGCTGCCCGGTCAGCGAGAACGGCCCACTACCCGGGCGGCAGATGGCGCCGGTGGCAAGGTGCAGATTGCACAGTGCGTTGGTGTTCCAGGTGCCGTGGGTGGACTGGTTCAGGCCCATCGTCCACAGCGACATCCATTCGCCCGCCGCGCCGATCCACCGCGCGGCCGTACGGATGTCGTCCTCGGCGAGGCCGGTGATTTCGGCGACCCGGGCCGGGGGATAGTCGGCCAAGAACTCCGGCATCGACTCCCAGCCCTCGGTGTGCTCGGCGATGAAATCCTTGTCGATATCGCCGTTCTCGACCAGCAGGTGCAGCAGCCCGTTCAGCAGCGCGAGATCGGCGCCGGGCGCGATCTGCAGGAAAAGGTCTGCGTGCGCGGCGGTTTCGGTGCGCCGGGGATCGACGACGATCAGCTTCGCGCCCGCCTTGCGGCGTTCGGCCATGCGCAGGTACAGGATCGGGTGGCAGTCGGCCATATTCGCGCCGATCACGAAGAACAGGTCGGCGTGGTCGATATCGTCGTAGGACCCGGGCGGCCCGTCCGCGCCGAGCGACTGTTTGTAGCCGGTGCCCGCGCTGGCCATGCACAGCCGCGAGTTGGCCTCGATGTGCAGGGTACGGAGATAACCCTTGGCCAGCTTGTTCGCCAGGTACTGCGCCTCCATGGACAGCTGCCCCGAGACGTACAGCGCGATCGCGTCCGGCCCGTGCTCGTCCAGGATCGTCCGCAGGCGGGCGGCGGCCTCGCGCACCGCGTCGTCCACCGGGACCGGCGTGGGCGACTGCCCGCGCTCGGGCCGGCGATGGGCGGTGGTCATGCGACCCGGCGCCCGCATCAGCTCGGCGTGGGTGGCGCCCTTCGTGCACAGGCGACCGGCGTTGACGGGATGCAGTTTGTCGCCCTGCACCTTCGCGATCACCTGTGCGCCCTGCTCGTCGGTGCGGGTCTCGACGACGATGCCACAGCCCACGCCGCAATACGAGCACGCCGTTCTGGTCGTGCTCGGGTTGCCCGCGGCTGCGTCCGACATGAGTCCGATGATGCGCAGCCGGGATTGCGCCGGATTTACCGGACGTTATCGGGACGTTGCGAAAGTTCTCACTTGCCCCGACAGTCCCTGTGAGATCGGATCAGCGCCTGGTCAAGGCGGCTTTCCGTGGTGACCGAAGGTAACCCCGCAGCGACGTGAGCAGTATCACGATCGCGTGCTATCCGAGCTTGTACGCCCGGTGCAGCGCGACGATCCCGCCCGTGAGGTTGCGCCACTTCGCCGCCGACCACCCGGCATCGGCGATGCGCAGCGCCAGCTGCGGCTGATTCGGCCACGCCCGGATGGACTCGGCGAGGTAGACGTAGGCGTCCGGATTACTGCTGACGGCCCGTGCCACCCGCGGCAACGCCTTCATCAGGTACTCCATGTACAGCGTGCGGAAGGGTGCGAAAACCGGCGTCGAGAACTCCGCGATCACCAGCCGCCCGCCCGGCTTGGTGACGCGCAGCATCTCCCGCAGGGCCGCGTCCGGATCGGACACATTGCGCAACCCGTAGGAGACGGTCACCGCGTCGAACACCGCGTCGGCGAACGGCAGCGCGGTGGCGTCGCCGGCGACCATGGGCACCTTCCGGAACCGGCCCGCCGCGAGCATGCCCTGGGAGAAGTCGGTGGCGACGCACCAGGCCCCGGACTTGGCGAATTCCAGAGTGGACACACCGGTCCCGGCGGCCAGGTCCAGGACCCGCTCGCCGGGCCGCAATTGCAGCGCCCGGCGCGTAGCCCACCGCCAATATCGGTCCTGGCCACCGGAGATCACCGTGTTGGTGAGGTCGTACCGCTTCGCGACCCCGTCGAACATCGACGCGACCTCGTGCGGCTGCTTGTCCAGCGAGGCCCGGAACGACTCTGTCTTCGCCACGATCCAGACACTAACGTGCCGTCGCCGCGCTGATCACAGCAGCACGCGGAACACCCTCGTCCACGCATCGGGCGGTACGTGGCCGACCGGTGCGTCGGCCGCGATTCCCGCTGCGGCACAGGCACGCCGGACCGCACGGACGGGGAATTCGCGGCGCAGCGAGGCGGCGACCGACCCGCCCACCCCCGAGAAACCGAGTTCGACCAGGCGGTGGTACTCCGGGGCCGCGGCGTCGGGCAGCAGCGGCCGCGGGCGGCGGTGCAACCGCAGCACCGCGGCGTCGACCCGCGGGACCGGATGAAAGCTGTTGCGCGCGACCACATCACCCAGGGTCATCGAAACCCACGGCCAGTGGGTGACGGTGAGCTTCGACCAGCGCCCGTAGTCACCGGAGTGCTTGCGGGCGAACTCGCGCTGGGTCAGCAGCGTGGCGGTGGTCAGCGGCCGGGCCGCCAGGCACCAGCGGACGATATCCGTGGTGATCCCGAAAGGCACGTTCGCGACCACCGAGAAGGAAACGCGCGGCGGCCGGACATCGCGGAAATCGGCGTGGTACAGCCGGATTCGGTCGTTGCCGCCGTAGCGGCGGCGCAGGCGGGCGACGTAGTGCGGGTCCTTCTCGTAGGCCAGCACCCGGCCGCCGGCGGCGAGAATATGCCTGGTCAGCATGCCGTCACCCGGACCTACCTCGAGGATCAGGCCGCCCGGCTCGATTCCGGCGGCGCGCACGATCTTCGCCGCGGCACGGGCGTCGACGAGGAAGTTCTGGGACAGCGTGGTGGGGGGGCCGCCCCCGCCCGCGCCGGGGGGGGGCCGGGGGGTGGTGGGGAACGGGCGGGGGCGGAAGAAAAATGTT
>NZ_JARWOP010000235.1 GCF_029868745.1 Nocardia wallacei
GCCCGCTCCGCAGCATCCAAGGGCTTTTCCCCGTGGATCTCGGCCGCGGCGATCCTGCGCCGCTCATCTTTGACCCACGTCCCCAGCAGACTCTCGTGAATACCCAGCTCCCGGGCAACTTCAGCGACCGTGCGACCCGAATCGATCACACGATGCGCAGCCTCGACCTTGTACTCGGCCGTGAACGACCGACGCTTACGAGGAGGCACACAGACATCCTAACCAGCGGGAACAACCATCCCGCTAACTCGGTGTCCACTCCCCGGGGTGAACCTCACGCCGTCCTCGGCGAGCGTCGCGTCGGCAAGGTCGAGTGCCTTCGCAAGGTCCCCGGTGTGCCGAGCCGTGAGCGACCGGAACGACAACGCGTGTGCTCGTTGCGGTCCGTCCTGTGCCAGTTCGGCCGCGTCGGCGAGAACTTTGTCGGCAATCGCCCGCTGACCCGTGGCGTGCTCCAGCCAACCCCGGTACCGCGTGACTTCGGACGCTAAGCCGTTATCCAAACCTCTTGCGAGAGTATCAATTCCGCGTACCACAGGAAGGACGGGAGCCGCGCCTATCCGGTCTTCTAGGTGTCGGGTGCGCTCCAGGATGACAGCCACATCGGCAGCACCGGTCCCGTCCGGATCGGTGGCTATAGCGCTGAGCCTGCCCGCCACTGGATCATCACCCAGCACGCGGCGATACGCAGCGGCCACCCCCTCGGGCACCGGGCGTTGCCCGTTCTCTATCTGCGACAGATACGCCGGTGAGTAGTGGGTTTTCTCAGCCATACGACGCAGGCCGATACCGGCCACTGTGCGAAGTTCACGCAACAGTGTTCCGGTCACGTCCGAATCTGCGAACACGTGCAAACACGCTAGTCCTCCGAACTCACCTGCGGGTCACGGATGCTCGTTACTGGCTTCGCAGAGGGGGTTGCAGCCAATCAACTCACCCCCGGCCCGGTTCTTCCTCTGCGGACGCCTCTAGCACGCCGACTACATGGCGACGGGAGTACAAAACGATGCGCTTTCGACCGACCGCATTGGGATGGGTAGATCCGGAGGTGTCCGACGCGCTGATGTGGGACCGCGCTCAGGTGCAACGCCAGGCGCGCTCGCTCGGGTACCTGAACGTCTGGCCTGAACCATCGCTCACCCCGCTAGCGGACCAGGTGCGTACTGCCGATGTAGATGCCGTGATCACTCCGTCACCGCAACACCTGAGCCCGCTCGAGTTGAACGGGGTGCTGTACTTCGACGAGATCGAAACTATCTCTCCGCGAATGAGTTTCGCCCGATGGACACTGAATCAAGCCCGACTCAGGCCGGACCTATTAGGCTCCGAAGGCATCCAGAACTGATGAGCTGAGGGGATCGACAAAATGGGCGATTACCGGACGTACACACAAGCCGAGCTTGAACAGAAGGAACGCGACCAGCAAGACCCGAAATGGCTCGAATGGGTTGACCCCATTCGAATGAACGCTCAGATTTACAAGTTACTGAACGAAACAGTTCCGGATATACCGGACAATCCATGGTCACCCGAAGGGCTAGACCGTGCGGAGCGATATGCATTGGACCGGTTCTCATCAATGGATGACGTAGACAAGCCCGAGAATCGGGATATCGCTGATCAGCTCACCCGGTTTATCGGCGAAGTGTTCCGGCGAAACTTCGACGGAGAATGGTACAACGTTCCCGAAATGAGCGGCGAACGCTACTCCGATTTCGGCCCCGTGATTCGCGATGAATGGAGTGACGCGTATCTAGACACAGCGAATCTCGTTACCGCCGCCGTACATCGAAAGTGGGGGGATTACTGGTCTGGGATCTACTCCAACAGTATCGAAACTCATAAGAGTTGGGTTGAAGCCGGGAAGCCTTCCCTTCATGAGTGGCTGAGAATACAAGAATCGTCATAGGTCACCAAAGGGGGGTTATGGGGTATGAATGGAATGAACGGCTAGAGAAAGACTATCGGCACTACGTCGGAGGCAAATGGTTTCAAGGGCTCAATGCTCGCGACCGCCAAGGCTACCGCGAAGCCAGGAACCAATGGCAGAGATCCCGAGAAGTTGGTAACCGATTCCGGGATGGTATGGCCTTCATACGCGGCCAGACCGCTGAGCGCGGTTACGAGAAGGAAGTACGGCACCAGACGCCGAGCGGCGTCAGGGTTCACGATATATCCAACACGAAAGCTCGCGAAGGGCAGGAGTACAAATCAGGCAGAGTCGACAAAGAGAAGGCTCTCCCTCAGCTGGTCAAGAAGAATACTTGATGCAGCGAGGTTACGAAATCGGCTGGACAGTCGTAGCAGGCGCTCGGATAGATAAAGAGGTTCGGGAGAGATTTAAAGAACTCCGAGAAAAGTATGCTCGGCAATTCAGGGTTCAGGAAGTGTCGCGCGAGCAATTCCGGCTTGCGTTGACGGTAGCGAAGAACCTGGAAAGACAGCGCAAGCGCCGGGAGAAAGAAGAAAGGGCCAGAGTAAGGGCGGAGAGGAAAGCCCGAGAAGAGAAAGCGCGTCAGGAACGCGCCAAGGCCGAACGCGAGCGTAAGGCCCGTGAGGAACGCGAACGGGTACAGCGCGAAGCGGCCGAGCGGGTAGCTCGGGAGTTCGCGGAGAAGTACCGAGCGCTGCTGTCTCGGGACCGGGAACCGAGCCAAGGCGACTCGGCACGGGTGCGGGACGAAACCGACGCAGCCGAGAAATTGCAGCAGCATGAGCGCGACCAGGCCGACGAGAAAGCCCGGCAGAAACAGCGTGAGGCAGCCGACCGGCTCGCACTCGAAGCGCGACGAGCACGCGAATTAGCGGACAATCGACAACCCGGCGAGATGACACGAGAAGTCGCCGACATATTGCATGTCACCCGACCGACACCCGGAATCGAACTCCCGCACCGGGAACCCCCGCAAGCGGGCCGGACTCGCGGCGGCAGAGAGGAACGTAGCCGCGAGCGCGGCGGACGAGAACGCACCCGCGACTAGACGAACAAGAGACACCGAAACACCGGCCTAGAACGGCCGTAGAACTCCGAACTCTACGCGGACTTGATGTCAGCGGCATTGCTATGGATTGTTCGCCTACTTCGAAGATGACAGCGTACCGGCCGGGAGCAAAGAACTCGATATTTGACTCGTGGCACGAGCAATGTGATCCAGCACATCGCTGAACCGAAAGGATGATCTCGTGGATCCTGCTTTGATCGAACAACTGACCATCGACGCGGCCAGCGACGGCGTGCAGCAACTCGTCGTTGGTGGGGTCGTCCAGCATGCCGGTAGGGTGCTGCTCCTTCAGCGGCCTGAGGACGACTTCATGGGCGGTATCTGGGAGTTGCCCAGTGGGAAAGTCGAATCCGGCGAATCGCTCGATCATGCCTTGATTCGTGAGGTCAAGGAAGAGACGGGGCTCGGGGTGACTGCTATACGCAGCTACCTCGGTAGTTTCGACTATGAATCCGGCAGCGGGAAGAAGGCCCGGCAGTTCAACTTCGC
Source organism: Nocardia wallacei (assembly GCF_029868745.1). Lineage (GTDB taxonomy): Bacteria > Actinomycetota > Actinomycetes > Mycobacteriales > Mycobacteriaceae > Nocardia > Nocardia wallacei_B. The sequence goes on from NZ_JARWOP010000235.1 coordinate 3,492, forward strand.
AGTCGATGTGAGCGACACTGAACCGGTGCTGCTTCAAGAGCACGATGCGTACACCTGGACGGCGCTCACCGAGGAACTGCCGGTTACCGAGGCCGTCCGGCGGGTGCTCGCGGAATATCGGCGGACATAAGGCGGGAATCGGTTAACGGCAGGTCAGTTCGGTGGCTGGGGCGTGTCCATCTTGGTGCATTGCCAGCGGCCGTCGAGATATTCGACGGTCATGGTGAGCGGGACTTGTTTGGCTTGTGGACTCGAGCTGGTGCTCACGTTGCGGAGCGTCTGGGTGAGTAGTGCGGCGATTTCCGCGCGGGTCGAGTCACCGGACTTGAAGTAGCACTGGGCATCGCTGGCCTGAGAAGACACCTGGCTCTGGGTCATGGCGCCTTGCAGCGTGGGCCACGAGCTGTCGAACTGAGCCTGGAGATCCCCCGCCGCGCCGTCGTCGAGCGACTTCTTGTACAAATCGAGATTTTTGTAGTCGTAGGTCATCATGGTGCGACCGAAGTCGCAGGCGAACACGCGGGCCGCCTCGCGTGCTGCTTCGGCGGACTGTTGCTCGTGCTGTTTGCTGGACGAATTGTGCAGCACCAGAACAACAGTCGTGGCAGCACCGCCGAGGACCAGGACGATACCCAGCACCGCGGCGATGAACATTCCGCGGCGGCGACGCTTCGGCACCGACGATGCCGAGGGCGCGAAGGCCATCGGGTGCGCGGGGGTGAAGGCCGCCGGTTGCGGAATATGCCTGCCCGCCAGCGCATTTGCCGCCTCGGCGGCCAGTTCTCCACAGCTGCCGAACCGCTGTCGCGGGTCCTTGGCCAGCGCACGCGCTATCACGGCGTCGAAACCCGGTGGCAGCGCGGGATTTCGGTGGCTCGGCACCGGCGGGGGCTGGTGCAGGTGGGCGGTGATGAGCTGGGCGGAGTTGGTTCCGGGATACGGGTGATCGCCGGTGAGCATGTGGCAGAGCGTGCCGCCGAGCGCGTATACGTCGGTGCGGTGATCGACCGGTGTGCCGACGTCGAACTGTTCGGGCGCGGCGTATTGGAGGCTGGCGTAGACGTCGCCGGTGCGGGTGAGGCCGACGGACTCGTCGAGGGCCTTGGCGATGCCGAAGTCGGCGAGCAGTACTCGCTGCTGCGGGCCGCGCGCGAGCAGGATATTGGCCGGTTTGACGTCACGATGCAGGATCCCGGCCGCATGGGCATGGTCCAATGCACGGGCGGTTTCGGTAATGATCCGCACCGATTGTTCCGGCGGGATCGGACCATTGCGCACCACGGCCGCGACATCGGTGCCGTCGACGTACTCCATCGCGATCCACAGCCGGCCCTCGTGCTCACCGCGCGCGTGAATGGCGACGATGTTCGGATGTGCCAGCCGCGCCACGGTATCCGCCTCGCGTTGGAATCGCGCCCGGACATCCGGATCACCGGCCATGGCATGGCTGAGCAGCTTCAACGCGACGAACCGCGGCAGATCACGGTCGTGCGCGAGATACACCTCCCCCATGCCGCCGACACCCAGCAACCGTTCGATGCGATAGCCGGCGAAGACCTGCCCGTGCACCAGCGTGTTACCCAACCCCGTCCTCCTCCACCCGAAGCTCCGATTACGGTAGCCGACCGTGCCGGAGCGAGCGACCTCTCGGCGTCGAGGAGGACGGCGGCACTCAGCAACCGAAGGCCTGGCCGACATTCTCTTTCGGGTCGGCCGTCTTCTCGCGCAGGCAACCGAACGGGACGACGCCCGCATCACTTATTCGCGCACCGGATTTCACCACTGTGTGAATGCATACGAGGCCGTCTGTTTCGAGGCGGCAGGTGTAGTCCTTGGCAGTGATGCGGCTGCCGTAGGGCAGGGGCGCGCCGTCCCCAAGAATGAAGGGGCCCGGGTCACCGTGCAGGGAGCCGACGGAGAGGGCTGCGCCCGAGTAGTCGATCCAGTTGGGAACCCAGTTGCCGATGTACTCGCCAGGGGGGCGAGTGGGCGGGTGCTGAAGCTCCACCAGACAGCTCAAGTCGTCGACGCGGCCGCGGAAATCGGTGGTGCACTTGATCTTTCCGGTGGGGCTGACGAAGGCGATATCGCCGTTGAGCGGTGTGGACTTGCCGTCTCGGGTGGCGGTGCCGAACTGTGCGGTGTCGACCGGTTTTCCGGCCTGCACCCAGGCGGCGACGTCGGCGAACGAGGCGCCGCGGGCGGGCGCTTGCGTGACGGCATCGGAAACGGGATGTGGCTCGCCGTCTTTCGTCAGGGAGCAACCGGCCGCCAGGAGCACGAGCATCGTCAACACCGCGATACGCATGCCGCTCACACTAAGCGGTGATGCGGCCGCGCGGTGCGCTCCCGGCGCCCGGGCTGCGTTCCGGCCGGAGACGCGCCGGGCCGAAAAGTCGGGACACGCGGAATCGGCGGAATGTGTCGGAGGTGCGTGTCATGCTGGGGTTCCGCGGTCGAGACAGGCCTGAAAGCGCACCAGCGCAGGCAGATTCGCACGACAAGTGAGTGGGGATGCCATGTCCGAAATACCGTCCGATATAGCGATCGCCCGCCATCGCCGGGATGTCGCCGAACTGCACGACAGGTTCGAGGCACTACCGGCCGGCGAGCCGGTACACCTGGTCAAGTCCACCTCCAACCTGTGGCGGCCCCGCGTCCAGCGCGGAAACGGCCTGGACGTCCGGACATTCGACCGGGTGCTGACTGTCGATCCGGGCAGTCGCACGGCCGAGGTCGAGGGCATGGCGACCTATGAGACCATCGCCGACGCGGCCCTCGCCCAGCGCATGCTGCCGCCGCTGGTGCTGGACTGCAAGACCATCACCCTCGGCGGCGCGGTCGTGGGCACGGGCGCCGAATCCTCCTCGTTCCGTGCCGGTCTGCCGCACGACAGCGTCACCGAGATGGAGATCCTGACCGGCGACGGACGCATCGTGACGGCCACCGCGGACAACGAGCACGCCGAACTCTTCCACGCCTTCCCGCACTCCTACGGCTGTCTCGGCTACGCCCTGCGGCTACGGATCGATCTGGAACCGGCACAACGGTTCGTCCGGCTGCGACACGTGCGGACGGGCTCGACCGGCGAGTGGGTATCGGCACTGCGCAAGATCACCGAGATCCGCGAGTTCGACGGGGAGCGAGTCGATTTCGTGGACGGCACCTACTTCGGCCCGGACGCGGTCTATCTCAGCCTGGGCACCTTCACCGACACCGCGCCCTACCTGTCGGACTACACCGGCCGGCGGATCTACTACCACGCCGTCCGTTCCCACACCGAGGATTACCTCGCCATCCGCGACTATCTGTGGCGCTGGGACACCGATCTGTACTGGACCTCGAAGTCGTTCGGCCTGGAAAACCCTGTGGTGCGGCAACTTTGGCCGCAGCGCTACCGCAATGCCGAGACCCTGCGCCGCCTGCAGATGTGGGCGCGGCGCGACGGCCGCGTCGACCGTGCCCTCGCCGCGGTCGGGCGCCCGGTGGAATGGGTGTTGCAGGACGCGGACCTGCCGGTGGAGACGGTGCCGGAATTCCTGGAGTTCTTCGATCGCGAGGTCGGCATCGCACCGGTCTGGCTGTGCCCTTTCGTCATGCGCAGGCCCGCGAGCCTGTATCCGATCGAGACCGGCCGCCTGTTCGTCAGCGTCGGCTTCTGGGCGCCGGTCCGGTTACGCCGCGGTCAGGCGCCGGGCCACCACAACCGGCTGATCGAGCGGAAGATCACCGAACTCGGCGGCCGAAAACCGCTGTACTCGACGGCCCACTACGGCGAAGAGGAATTCTGGCAGCTGTACGGCGGCGGCACCTACCACCGGCTGAAGGCCGCCTACGACCCCGACGGCCGCTTCCCCGACCTGTACGACAAATGCGTGCGCGGCGGGTAGAACGGGCCGCCCGACTTGGCCGAATTTGTGTATCCCAGGTCACACCCGACTGCTACCTTCCACAACACGGACGGGTTGCGTGCGATGTCGCACGTGGGGCACGCGGAGGTGTTCGAGGTGACCTCGATTCTGGAGGAAGTGCAGCGCAGGACGGCCCACACGGTGGAGGCGCTGCGCGGGTTGAACGTGTTGCGGACGCGCGGTTTCATCGATCCCCGCGATCCGGTGGAGACGCTGCGGACCATCAAGGAGTCGCGCGTCCTGGGCCCGCAGGCGACCATGGTCCGGCATGCCGCCCGAACCTGGCCCGCCAACGTGGCCGCCGTCGACGAGCGCGGCGCGCTGACCTACCGGGAGCTGGACGAGGGCTCGAACGCGCTGGCACACGGGTTGCGCGGCCTCGGCATCACGCCGGGCACGGTGCTCGGCATCCTGGCCCGCGACCACCGCGGCCTGCTGCTGGCGATGGCGGCGGCCGGCAAGCTCGGCGCCCGGCTGGCGTTGATGAACACCGGCTTCGCGAAGCCACAGTTCGCCGAGGTCTGCCAGCGCGAGAACGTCAAGGCGGTGCTGCACGACAGCGAATTCGTCGGACTGCTCGACGCGCTGCCGCCGGAGCTGCCGCGCGTGCTCACCTGGGTCGACGAGGGCCACGAGGCGCCCGAGGGCGCCACCACCGTCGAGGCCCTCATCGCCGCCAACTCCAGCGCTCCCCTGCCGCTGCCCGACAAGCCCGGCGGCTTCATCATCCTCACCAGCGGCACCACCGGATTGTCGAAAGGCGCTCCGCGCGACAAGGTTTCGCCGCTGTCCACGGTGCAGGTGATCGACCGGCTGCCGTTCCCGCGCCAGGGCCGGATGATGATCGTCTCGCCCATCTTCCACAGCACCGGCCAGGCGACCTGGCTGGTGGCCGCGGGTCTCGGCAACGAGGTGGTGCTGATCCGCCGTTTCGACGCCGAGACGACGCTGCGCAAGATCGCCGAACATCGGGTGGAGATGCTGGTCGCGGTACCGACCATGCTGCACCGCATGGTGGAACTGGATCCGGCGATCCGGGCGAAGTACGACCTGTCGTCGCTGAAGTCGATCGTGCTGGCCGGTTCGGCGCTGTCACCGGAGCTGACCCTGCGCGCCACCGAGGCGTTCGGCCCGGTCGTCTACAACCTGTACGGCTCGACCGAATGCGCGGTCGCGACCGTGGCGCAACCGGCGGACCTGGCCATCGCACCCGGCACCGCCGGGCGCGCGCCCACCACCTGCGAGGTCGCGCTGTTCGACGACGACGGCCGTCGCATCCGCGACCGGCACGTCACCGGCCGCATCTTCATCCGCTCCGGCGCGCCGTTCAAGGGCTACACCGACGGCCGGCACAAGCAGATCATCGGCGACTACATGTCCTCCGGCGATGTCGGCCATTTCGACGAGCACGGCCTGCTGTTCGTCGACGGCCGCGACGACGACATGATCGTCTCCGGCGGCGAGAACGTCTTCCCGCAGGAGGTCGAGAACCTGCTGCTGGAGCGGCCCGATGTGTTCGACGCCGCCGTCATCGGAGTGGACGATGCGGAGTTCGGCAAACGGCTGCGCGCGTTCGTGGTGCCCGAGCCGGGCGTCACACCCGACGCCGACGAGATCAAGGCATACGTCAAGGGCAACCTGGCCCGCTACAAGGTGCCGCGCGAGGTCGTCTTCCTCGATGAACTCCCCCGCAATACAACCGGCAAACTGCTGCGGCGAGTGCTCAGCGAATACCCCGCCACACGGTAGATCGACCGTCCAGTTATACGCGTACTCTCGGTTACAGAGACACCGACCACATCCCGTCTGACCTGCTTGCTAGGGTTAGCAGCGCACTGGATCTCGATGTTGCGGTCCCGCCAGCCCGATCGGCGGAATCCGCGGAAGGTTGTACCTATGTCAGCTGTCCTTCCGTCAGTCAGCGGGGCTCTCCGCAAGGCCGGAGATATGGCTCTCAGCGTCAATGCCATGCGCAAGCGGGGGCTGTTCAGTCCGCTGCGGCCCGATCACGCGATCGGCTCGGCGCTCAATGTCGGCAAGTTCGGCCCGTTCGCGGGCGTGATCATGCACGCCGCCAAGACCAACGCGCACGCACCGGCCATCGTCGACGAACGCGGGGAACTCACCTTCGCGGAGATCGATGCCCAGTCCAATCAGGTCGCGCGCGGCCTGGCCGCACTGGGTCTGGGGCAGGGCGATGTCGTGGGGCTGCTCGCCCGCGACCACCGCGGCATGGTGCTGAGCCTGGCCGCCACCGGCAAGCTCGGGGTGCGCGCGGTGCTGATGAACACCGGTTTCGCCAAGCCGCAGTTCGCCGACGTCGCCGCGCGCGAGCAGGTGAAGGCGGTCCTGCACGACAGCGAGTTCGTCGACTTGATGAGCGCGATCCCGGCGGACATCCCGCGCATTCTGACGTGGGTGGACGAGAAGGACGGGGTGGATCCGGCCATTCCGACGCTGGATTCGTTGCGGGAGAACAGGTCCGGCGATCCGGTGCCGGCTCCGGAGAAGCCGGGCGGGATGATCATCCTGACCTCCGGCACCACCGGCACGCCCAAGGGCGCACCGCGGGAGAAGGTCAGCCCGTTCATCTCCGCGCAGTTCCTCGATCGAATTCCGTTGCCGCGCAACGGCACCATGGTGGTGGCCGCGCCGATCTTCCACGCCACCGGACTGTCGCAGTTCACCCTCGGGCTGGCGCTGGGCAACCGAATGGTGTTCCAGCAGCGGCGTTTCGATCCGGAGAAGACGCTCGCCAACATCACGAAGTATCAGGCGTCGTCGCTCGTGGTGGTGCCGACGATGCTGCAACGCATGCTCGACCTGCCCGCGGAGACGCTGGCCCGGTACGACATGTCGTCGCTGCGCATGCTGTTCGCCGCCGGCTCGGCGATCCCGCCGGACGTGGTCACGCGCAGTCTCGACTACTTCGGTGACGTCCTCTACAACGTGTACGGCTCCACCGAATGCGCCGTGATCACGGTCGCGAGCCCGCAGGATTTGCGGATCGCACCGACCACGGCCGGGCGCCCACCGGTCGGCATTCGCCTGGCCCTGTACGACGAGAATCGTAAGAAGATCACCGAGCCGCACGTCACCGGCACGATCTTCATCGCCAACGCGCACTCGTTCACCGCCTACACCGACGGCCGCACCAAGGAGACCGTCGACGGCATGATGTCCTCGGGCGACGTCGGCCACTTCGACGAGAACGGGCTGCTGTTCATCGACGGCCGCGACGACGACATGATCGTCTCCGGCGGCGAGAACGTCTTCCCGCAGGAAGTCGAGCATCTCATCGCCAACCGGCCCGATGTGCTCGAGGCCGCCGTCGTCGGCGTCGAGGATCGGGAATTCGGTAAGCGGTTGCGCGCCATCGTCGTCCCAGGACCCGATTCCGCCCGCGACCCGCAGGAGATCAAGGAATTCGTCAAGGCGAACCTCGCTCGCTACAAGGTTCCGCGCGAGGTCATCTTCCTGGACGAACTCCCCCGCAATGCCACCGGCAAACTGCTTCGCAAACCGCTCGTGGAGATGGAGACCGACGCCGAGTAGTTCCGGCGCGGGGTAGTCCTGCGTGGAATTGCTGTGCGAGGTCGGGTAATTGACGGTAAACAATCCGTTATTATCAGCAGGTGATTATCGACTCCGGCCGATCCCCGGCCCGCGACGCCGCGGCGGTGCGTATGCGCCGCACGGCGACCGCGCGGTTGCGCGGGGGATCGGCCGGGTCGGTTTCCGGCGCGCTCTCCGTGGCCGCGCACGGCTGGGCATCGGGCGGGATGCCGGTGGGGACCGCCACCGTGGCGCTGCTCGTGGCCGCCTGCACGGTGGTCGGCGCGCTGGTGGCCGGGCTGAGGCCGTTGCGTCATACGCGGTCCGCGCTGGCCGCAGCGCTGGTCGGCGGGCAATTGCTCGGCCACGCTGTGCTGTCGTTCGGGATGGCGGGTATGTCGCATGGTGAGTCGATGTGGACGCCGGTGATGCTGTGCGCCCATATCGCCGCCGCGTTGTGTGCCGCGGTGGTGATCCATGCGGCCGAGGCGGCGTACCGGATCGGTACGGCATTGTCCCGGGTGCTGCCGAAGCTGTTGCGGTCGCCCGTGATCGCGGGCCCGCGACTGCTGCGGACCGCCCATCGCGACCGAGTGATCCTGCGGGTCTTCGCCGCCGACGCTTTCCGCACGCGCGGCCCGCCGCTACTTGTTCGAGGCTGAACATTCCCTACACCCGTACGCACGTTTCGTATCCAACACTGTCTCGCGTGAACGTCCAGGCTGATCATCCAGCTGCAAAATCCCTACGCTGGAACGGCTTTCGAGATCACAATGCTCTTATCAGGGCTGGGTGATGTCCGCAGGCCGGAAATTCCGGTACTCCGGGACCTTTCGCCGCATGGATGATGAATGCTGCTCCGCACCATATCCGACAACCACATGTGCGGCACGGTGACCACGGCACGATCCCGTCACTGACGACGATCGGCCGCACTCGCCGTGCCATCTCGGCACACATCGGGAGCAGGATCGCGACCGGTCGCAAGGCCGCAGCACGGACACGGTGCCGACCAGGCACCGGCCCGCGTTGCGGACGAATCCGGTGCCTCGGCAGCAGGGCGAGCACGAGTCCGTCGGCCGAGTGGCGACGCCACGTTGATGAGCACAAGCCTGCCGCTCGGTCAGCAGGACCACAGTGGCGACCGCGAGCCGCCACGCGAGTTGCAGAGCTGTGGCGGTGAGCGCGAGTCGGATGCCCGCTGGCCGAGGCGGTGGTGGCGAGCATGAGTTGCCATCCGGTCAGGTGGCCCGGGGCCATCGGGCGGCAGCGGTGCGTGCGGGTGCCTCTTGAACAGGAGCACTTCCCTTGAGCATTACCGATTCACCGGTTCCCGCGACGGAACCACCACAGAGTGCGCCGGAGGCGTCCGGCGCGCCCGCGCCGCCGGATCGCGGCCGCCGTAGGCGTGGGGCGATATTCGCCCTGGCGATGCGGCTGCATTTCTATGCCGGAGTTTTCGTTGCGCCGTTCATTCTGATCGCGGCGGTCACCGGTGCGCTGTACGCGATCTCGCCCACGCTGGAGTCGATCGTGGATCGCGATCTGCTGCACGTGGATTCGACCGGGGCGGCGCGGCCACTGTCGGAGCAGATCGCGGCGGCGGTGGCGCGGGAGCCGGGGCTGGCGTTGAATGCTGTTGCGCCCGCGCAGGGTCCGGGCGATACCACGCGGGTCGTGTTCACCGATCCGGCGCTGGGTGAGTCCGAGCGACGGGCGGTCTTCGTCGATCCGGCGACGGCCGAAACAGTCGGCACCAGCGTGGTTTACGGCAGCTCGGGTGCGTTGCCCACCCGCACCTGGATCGATCTGCTGCACCGGAATCTGCATTTGGGCGAGACCGGGCGTCTCTACAGTGAGATGGCCGCTTCGTGGATGTGGGTGATCGCGCTGGCGGGACTCGTGCTCTGGATACGGCGGGTGCGGTCACGGCGGGAACGGCGGTCCCTCGGCTGGCTGGCGCGGCCCGACCGGTCCGGGACGGGGCGCAATCGGACGCTGAATTGGCATGCGGCCGTGGGCTTCTGGATTCTGCTGCCGTTGCTCTTCCTGTCCGCGACCGGCATGACCTGGTCGACATACGCCGGTGGTCACATCGAGAAGCTGCGTGCCGAACTCAGCTGGACCAAACCGGCCGTGGGCGCCACCCTGCCGGGAACCGCCGGTCCCGCCGTGGCCGCCGGGGGTGAGCACGCCGGACACGGCGGCGGCCACGAGATGGGCGCACCGGTGCCTGCGGACCGGGCCGCGCAGGCGGACAAGGTGTACGCGGTCGCGCGAGGGCACGGGCTGGAGGGGCCGCTGGAAATCAGTATCCCGGCCGCGGACGGCACCGCCTTCGTGGCGCAGGAACGGCGATTGTCCGGGGTGTACACGCAGGATTCGATCGCCGTGGACGGACGCACCGGCGACGTGACCGACGTGCTCCGGTACAGCGATTGGCCGCTGATGGCCAAGCTCGCCAACTGGGGCATCCAGTTGCACATGGGCATGCTGTTCGGTCTGGCCAATCAGTTGCTGTTGCTGGTCACGATGATCGCCCTGATCACTGTGCTCGTGCGCGGTTACCTGATGTGGTGGCGCCGCCGTCCCACCCGGGCGGGCGGCCGGTTCGCGTTCGGCAGGCCGCCGCGCCGCGGAGTGCTGCGTCGCGCACCGCTGTATCTCATGGTGACGGTGCCGGCCGTCGCCGTGGCGATCGGCTGGTTCGCGCCGTTGCTGGGCATCAGCCTGCTGGCATTCCTGGCCGTCGACGTGATAGTGGGATTGTCCCGCCGCCGTACGGCCAGCTGACTCCATAACCCTTCCCGCACAACGGCTTCGGCACAATGCCCAAGCCTTGCCCGTCGCTGTGCCGGCACCGGGCCGCGGGAGAAACGGAAGTCGGTGAACGCGGGTGTGGTGGGCACGTATGAGGGGGCCGACCACACCCGCCGCCCCGGCGGCGAACGCCGTCACCCGCGTTGCCGCGCGGCATGTTCACGACAACAACAGCGGACGTGGCGATGACCAGGCCCACCGCCGTTACTGCCGTGAAGGACTCGCCGAACATCACCGCACCCCAGACGGCGGTGGTCGGGGCCATCAGGAACATCAGCGAATTGACCTACGCCGGACCCGGACACCGTGGCCGATACCATCACCCTGCTGCACGAAGGCGCCCTGGTGTGCCACGGCATGCACGTCACCCCGGACCCGATCGCGCAGGCCCGCGACGCGGCTGTATCGCTGCTCAGCTGAAATACCTTTGCCCGCAACGGTTTTCGCGCCGTTCCGTCCGGAGATGGCACAAAATCGCTGCGCGCAACAGTGTGTGGGAAGACCGACAACCATGTGCGCGGGCGCTTCTCCGCGCGCTACCTTCGCGCAGACAGCGGTTCGAGCAGGGATTACCCGACGACCCCACGACTCTGCGCACGGGCGCCGTCTGCGAGCGACTTCCGCTGATCCGCACGTTACGACCAGGAGTGCTATGACCATTCTCGTTACCGGCGCGACCGGAAATATCGGCCGCTGCCTCGTTCACCGGCTCGTCGACGCCGGGCAAGCAGTACGGGCCATGACCCGCACGCCGCACGCCGCGCACCTTCCCGGCTCGGTGGATGTCAGATATGGGGACTTCGAGAAGCCCGACACCTGGCCCGACGTGCTCGAGGGTGTCGAGCGCGTCTATCTGTTCCCACACATCTACGACGTCGATACGCCCGGCGGTCACTTCATCGACCGGGCGGCGCGGGCGGGCACGCGCCGCTTCGTGGTGCATTCCGCCGCCGCGGCCGGTTTCACCGGCGACGAGCCCGCCGATCCCGGCCTGAAGCATTTGAAACGACACCTGGCGGTAGAGCGGCGTGCCCATCGGGAACTCGAACAGTGGGTCGAGGCCACCGGCGCCGAATGGACTCATCTGCGCCCCGGCCTGCTGGCGGTCAATGCGCTGAGCTGGGCGGAGTCCATTCGCACCGAGCGCGTCGTCCGGGAACCGTACCCCGCGTCCGGCTACCCGTGGATCCACGAAGCCGATATCGCCGAGGTCGCCGCCGCGGCCTTACTGACGGACGCGCACGTCGGCGCGGCGTACACCCTCACTGGACCGGCCAAAGTAACTCAGGCCGAACAGGTTCGGGCCATCGCCGCTGCGATCGACGACGTCATCCGATTCGAGGAACTGACTCCCGGGCAGGTGCGCGAGCACTGGCTCCGCAACGGGTACCCGGACGAGTACGTCGACTGGATGCTCGAGCTACGGGCCGACTCGGTCACCGGGACCGGGTCGGTTCCACCGACCGACACCTTCCACCGGATCACCGGAGGGTCACCGCGCAGCTTCGCGCAGTGGGCCATCGATCACCGGGCCGACTTTCAATCGCCGTCAATCCCCTTGCCGGAGTAGGAGTTATGAAGATTCTCGTTACGGGTGCCACCGGAAATATCGGCCGCATGGTCGTCGACCACCTGGTACGCCTGGGCGCCGACGACATTCGCGCGCTGTCGAACCATCCGGAACGCACGGCCTTCCCGCCCGAGGTCGAAGTGGTCGAGGGCTACCTGCGGAGACCGTCCTCGCTTCCCCGTGCTTTCGAGGGTGTCGACCGGATGTATCTCGCACCGGCTCTCGAAACCGTCACCGAGGTAGTCGCTTCGGCCCGCGCGGCGGGGATCGAGCACATCGTCGATCTGTCCGGCGACGAGACCTCCACCTGGCAGCCCATCGCGCGGGCGGTCGAGAAGTCGGGCGTCGGCTGGACTCACCTGCACGCGTACGAATTCATGGAGAACGCCACCGACTGGGCGGAGCAGATTCGTGCGACAGGCGAAGTGCGCGAACCATATCCGGACTCCGCGGACGCCCCCATCGCCATGGACGACATCGCTCGTGTCGCCGCGACCGTGCTGCTCGGCGACGGGCACCTCGGCGCGACCTACACACTCACCGGCCCCGAAACCTTCACCAGGGCAGCGCGTCTCCAGTTCCTGGCCGAGGCGATCGGCCGCGAGCTGTCGTTCGTGACGGTGTCCCCCGACGAACTCACCGCCCGCCTCGAGCCGGCGATGGGCGAATTCTTCGCGCGGTGGTTTGTCGAGGGCCTCGCCGCCCGAGTCGATCACCCGCAGAGCGCCACCGGCACGGTCGCCGACCTCACCGGTCGTGCCACCGCATTCGCTTCCTGGGCCGCCGCGAACGCCGCGCTGTTCCGCTGATCTGTCGTGCGCAGGTCGGCCGCCTTACTCGGGGGTCTCGGTGGGTTGGGTGTCGGTCTGGTGGACCAGTTCCTTGACCGGGCGCAGGATTACCCAGGCGAGGAAGGCCACGGAGACCACGACCATGCCGATGCCGGACCACAGGTTGGTGTTCCAGCCGCCGGAGCGGGCCAGGTCGGCGTCGGAATTGCTCACCAGTCCCGTCACCACCAGGATCACGCCGTAGAGGCCGATCAGGGTGCCGACTATGGTTCGAATGTCGAAAAGCATTGCGTCACTTCCTTATCGGACGAGGATATTCAGCGCGATCACCAGCACCAGGGCGATGCCGGCGAGCAGGACCGGACGCTGGTACCAGGGCAGCGAGGCGGCGTCCGGGTCGTTCAGCTGTTCCTTCGGCGTCTCGGAGTAGACCAGGCCGACGAGTTCGGCCGCGGGCTTCGGCGTGGTCACCTGGGTGACGATGACGCTGAGCACGATGTCGACCACGAACGCCACACCGGCGGCGAGGAAGCTCGACCCCTGGCCCGACAGGTGGAACACGTCGGTCTGATGCAGGATGAAGACCACCACCGCGGACAGCGTGCCGAACACCAGGCCGACCCAACCGGCCGTGGGCGTCATCCGCTTCCAGAACATGCCGAGGATGAACGTCGCGAACAGCGGCGCGTTGAAGAAGCTGAACAGCGTCTGCAGGTAGTCCATCATGTTCGAGAAGTTGCCGGCGATGAACGCCGTGCCGATCGCGATCACGGTCGCGCCGACCGTGGCCAGGCGGCCGATGTTCAGGTAGTACTGGTCCGGCGCGTCCTTCCGCACGTACTGCTGCCACAGGTCGTAGCTGAATACGGTGTTGAACGCCGAGATGTTGGCCGCCATACCGGCCATGAACGCCGCGAGCAGACCCGCGAGCGCCACGCCGAGCAGACCGTTCGGCAGCACCGCCTTCATCAGATACAGCAGTGACTGGTTGTAGGTGGCGTCGCCCGAGCCGGTGGCCTTGAGGTCGGCGATCTGCGGGACCAGGATGGCGGCGATCATGCCGGGGATCACGACGATGAACGGGATGAACATCTTCGGGAAGGCGCCGATGATCGGGGTGCGCCGGGCCGCGGAGATGGAATGCGTTGCCAGCGCGCGCTGCACCTCGACGAAGTTGGTCGTCCAGTAGCCGAACGAGAGCACGAAGCCGAGACCGAACACGATGCCGACCACCGACAGGACATTGTTGCCGAATCCGCTCAACTCGTTGCCCGGCCACGAGTGCCACTGCTCCGCACCGTCGGGCTGCCCCAGCACCTTGTCCTTCAACCCGCCGACGCCGCCGACGCGGTGCAAGCCCACCAGGGTCAGCGGCAACAGCGCGGCCACGATGACGAAGAACTGCAGCACCTCGTTGTAGATCGCCGCCGACAGACCACCGAGGGTGATGTAGGACAGCACGATCACGGCGGCCACGATGATCGACACCCACAGCGGCCAGCCCAGCAGCACGTTCAGGATCGAGCCGAGCAGATATAGATTGACGCCCGCGATGAGCACCTGCGCGATCGCGAAACTGATCGCGTTGACCAAATGCGCCCCGGTACCGAAGCGCCGGCGCATGAACTCGGGCACGCTGCGCACCTTGGAGCCGTAGTAGAACGGCATCATCACCACGCCGAGGAACAGCATGGCCGGGACCGCGCCGATCCAGAAGTAATGCATGGTCGGCATGCCGTACTGGGCGCCGTTGGCCGACATGCCCATGATCTCGACCGCGCCGAGGTTGGCGGAGATGAACGCCAGGCCGGTGACCCAGGCCGGCAGCGAACGACCGGACAGGAAGAAGTCGATACTCGACGACACCCGCTGACGGGCCAGCAGGCCGATGCCGAGAACGAAGACGAAATACAGTGCGACCAGGATGTAGTCGACGGGTGCGGCATCCAGGCGGAGCTGGGTGCCCTCGGCGAGGAGCGAGTGTGCGGGACCCCCTGCCAGCACAGCGTCGAATACTCCTGGCGGCTCAGCAGCGGCGGGCGACATATAGCTATCTCCTGTCGACGGGATCACCGGACGACCAATCGGCCGAATCCGGATCCTAGCGGGTTGTTAACGCTCACAGGAGCAGAACCAGCGACTCGGCGGAGCCGTGTCGGTGCCGTGCCGCGAGTATGTGGCGCCGAGCGCCCGCGCCGACCGGACGTCCGACACCACACGGCATCGGCCGTCCCGCACGCCGCGCTCGGCACGCCGCCGGGCGGCCCGCTCAGCCCGACAGGTCGTCGAGCAGGCGGCGGGCCTGCTCCAATTCCGCCTGCAGCTGTTCCACTTTCGCGCGCTGACTGCTGCGCACCGACTCCAGCACCGTGTCGACCACCTCGGCGACCTCGGGGTGCAGGATTTTCGCGGCCTGGGCCACCGTGGCGCCGGGGACCGACAGACCGCGGGTGCGTTTCTTGCCGTGCGCCACATCCACGGTCCACTCCCCGTCGGCGGTGCCGGACAGGGTGACCGTCACCTCCGGGGTCTTGGACTTGCGGGCGGTGGTGGCGCTCTTCTCGCGGGCCGGGCGCGGGGCGGCGCCCTGGCTCTGCTTGGCGGCCGGTTTCGGGGCCGGGGCGGCCGGTTTCGGCGCCTCGGTGACAGCGGGCTGCACCGGGGCCGGGCTGGGCGGCGTCGGCGCAGGGTTGACGGTCGACGGCATGCTCACTGCGGTGTCCTTCCTGGTTGCCGTTGTCTTCTTGGCGGTCTGCTTCGTGGCCGGCGGTTTCGCGCGGACCGGTTTGGTCAGCGTGACCTCGGTCGGCGAGAACGACAGCACATCCTTGGAGCCGGTGGGGCGCACCTGCAGGAAATCGCCCTCGGCGGGATCACCGAGTGCGACCACCTTGCCCGAACGACCCTCCGGCACACCCACCGCATCCGCGGTGAACCACACCATCGGCGGGTGGCCGTCGGTGATCTCGGCGGCTATCTGCCGAATCTCGATGTCCGACAAGGGTTGCGACTTGGTTCGACGGGACGACATGGTGCTCTCCGGGCGCTAGTGGACATCTGCGTGCCATGAGCATGCCCCATGCCACCGACAAGTCCACATCGCCCGGCAATATTGTCGGACCGCCGATCTCGACCCACAGGAGAATCGTATGCGCTCGCTTCGCGTCGCGGCCGTAGCCGCCGCACTCGCCGTCGCCGGATGTGCCGCCGACGGAGGGCAGTCCGCCGCACCGCAATCCGGCGGCGCGACCGCCGCACACGTCCGGGACTGCACCTCCCGGCCACACACCGAACCCGCCGAAATCATCGTCACCTGCGCCGACGGCAACCTGGCGGTCACCGATATCCGCTGGGAAAGCTGGACTTCCGGCTCGGCGCACGGCGCGGGAATCCAGCGGCTGGGCGCCTGCGACCCGAATTGCGCCTCGGGACAGCAACAATCGACGCCGGTGGCGGTCCGGCTGTCCGCGCCCGAGGCCGGGATGTTCACCCGGCTGGAGACCGTCGCCGGCGACGGCGGGTCGCAGGTATATCCGCTCCCGCGCTGAACTCAGGCGGCGTGGCTCACATGCTTCGCCGAGTCGCCGATGACCGCGGGCCGCTCCCCGATCAGCTGCCGCAGGAACGCCTCCTGCTCGCGGCGGCCGCGGGCGGCGGCGCGTTCAGTGCCGCCGGGCAGCAGCAGCGCGGCGCCACTTCTGGTGAGGTTCACCGGGATTCGCAGCAGCGGATACCACGGCGGCATGTACGGCGGCAGGCCGAGCTGCCGCATCGCTTTGGGGCCGAGGAAGGTACTGGCGACCGACAGGTGCTGCGCCCGCGCGATACGGCCGCGCAGCGCCGGGAAATTGCGGTAGTGCCAGCCGAGCGGATCGTCACCCATCGGCATCGCCAGCTGCGGAGTGGTCTCGTCGGGGTTGGTGATGGCCGTCATGCAGTGGTAGAGGATGCGCACCGCGTCCCGGAACCCGTCCGGCAGCCATTCGTCCTGCACCCCGATCAGCCAGCCGACGTAGCGGGCGAGGTGTGCCCCGGCCTCGAGATCGGCGCGCACGGGGACGATGCCCATCGGCATGGCCCCGATGAACGGCGCGATCAGCGCGCCGACCAGGGTGGCCGCCATATCGGTCTGGTTGATCGGCACACCCCACTCGTCGGTGTCCCAGTCCGGCAGCGCGGCGACGTGCCGCCGCACGAACCCGTGGATCAGCCGGACGTGCAGGGTGGAGCGATAGCCGATACCCAGCGGCCGCATGCCGTCGTCGGAGGTGACGTCGAGCGCCCACTGCAGAGTCTCGGCGAAGCGTTTCGCCGGGCCCTTCTCCAGAGCGCCCGTGCGAATGAGGGTCTTGTTGAATCCGGAGGCCAGGTAGCCGCCCAGCAGCGAGACGTCCCGCGCGATGTAGAGCCCGTCGGTGCCGCCCATCCGGAACACCCGCTCGGCGCGGCGGATCTGATCCCAGTCCACCCAGTCCGGCACCGGCTCGTATCGGAGGAAGAACTCGCGCAACGGTTCCGGCGCCCGCGGCACGGCGTCGATGCCCTCGCGCAACGCCTGCTCGAACAGCGGGCGAGTGCGCTCCATGCCCTCGGCGTACATCCAGTCGACGACACGGTCCATCGGCTCGTCGCCGACCAGCAGCGCCGCACCCAGCGCCTGCCACTGCCCCGGGGAGGGATTGCCGATCCGCATCAGCCGCGCGAACGGGCGCAGGCCCGGAACCTGGCGCGGCGTATCGGGATGCCGGTGCGGCACGGCTGGGTTCATCGCTGCTCTCCTTCGAGCTGACGCCGGGTTATGAGAGAATTTACTCGAATTTCTCTCATTGCGTCAAGAGTGCGATCGCGCGACGGTTGCCCGCCCACGCGGTAGCGTGCGCTGTTCATGAAGTGTTCGGCGGTCGGGAAGGGCACGCGATGAGTTCGCGGCACCTGCTCGCGCTGCGCGACGAGCGACAGGCCGTGCTCGACTTCTGTGCGGAGCTGAGCGTGGCGGATCTGGCCGCCCCGAGCGCGGCGCCGGGATGGTCGGTTGCCGACGTGCTCATCCACCTGACCGTCACCGCGCGGGCGATCGTCACGCCGACCGCGTTCGCGCTCGCGACCACCCGCGATCTCGAACGCCTGAACACGCAACTGGTGGACGTCCGGCGCTCGCATTCGACCAAGCACGTGACGTCGGAGTTCACCAAGTGGAGCGGTCGCGGGTGCGCCGCCCTGACGGTGCTGACGGCGCCGGGAATCGACCGGATTCCGTTCCGCGTCGGCGAATTGGGTTGGTACCCACTGGGTCTCGTCCCCGCCATGCTCGTCTTCGACTGGCACACCCACGTGCGCCACGACCTCGCGGTGGCCCTCGACCGCCCGATCCCGCCCACCGACCCGCGCCGCATGGCCACGCTGCTGACCTGGCTCACCGTGCTGCTGGAACGCTCCCATCGAGAAGCGTTGAGCTGGCTGGACTCCCCCGTCGCGCTCACCCTCACCGGCCCGGGCGGCGGCAGTTGGTGTCTGGAGCCGCGCGGCGGGCGGATCCGGGTGCGACCCGGCCCGGTCACCACGGCCGCGGCCCGAATCGCCGCTCTCGCAGAGGAATTCCCGTTGTGGAGCACCGGACGCCTGGCCTGGCGGACGTGCGCGGTCGCCGTCACGGGTGACGTCGATCTCGGCACGCGAGTGCTGGATTCCATCAATCTGGTGTGAGACCGCGACCGCCGGATAATCGGATGCCGATCCGCGACAACGAACGCTACAGTCGGTATGGCCGAGGCGACGGAGGAGGCGCCGAGGCCCGTCCGACCCGGGGGCACCGCGTGCTTTCGGGCGTCGGACGGCGATCGGATTTCATCGGGGGCTACCAGCATGAAAGACCTGCTACTCGAGGGCGTCGTCGGCTCGACCGCCTACGGCCTGAGCACGCCCGCCAGCGATGTCGACTACGCCGGAATCTTCGCGGCCCCGACCCGGACCCTGCTCGGCCTGCACCCGCCGACCCGCGAGCGCTCGACCAGGCAGGGGCGCGACGGCGCGGACGCGACCTATCACGAGGTCGGCAAGGCGATGGGGCTGATGCTGTCGTGCAACCCGACGGCCATGGAGCTGCTGTGGCTCGACGAGTACACGGCCACCACCGAATTCGGCTCGGAGCTGGTCGCGTTGCGGAGCTGCTTCCCGTCCGCGCGGCGGGTGCGGGACGCGTTCTTCGGTTACGCGAGTTCACAGTTGCGGCTGCTCGCTCGCGGTGGCGCGGCCGCGCGGCGGGAGAAGCACGCACGCCACACGATGCGGCTGCTGTGGCAGGGCTATCGGCTCTACACCACCGGTACGCTGCCGATCCGGGTGCCGGATCCGGAGCCGTACTTCGCCTTCGGCCGCAGTGTCGCAAGCGATCCCGAGGCGCGGGCGGCACGGGATCTGCTCGCCGCCTACGAGTCGCGCTTCGACGCCGCGGTGAGCGCGCTGCCGCAGCAGCCGGACGAGGAACCCTTGGAGGATCTGCTGCAACGCATCCGCCGCGCGCACCTGGACCGGGAGGACTCATGAGCGAGGTGTGGTTCACCGCCGACCTGCACGTGGGGCACCGGCTCCTCGCCGAGCTGCGCGGCTTCGGGTCGGTGCCCGAACACGATGCCGCGCTGGCGGCCCACTGGGACCGGCTGATCGGCGCCGACGATCCGGTGTGGGTGCTCGGCGACATCTCCGTCGGCGGCAAGCAGGCGCAACTCGCCGCGCTGGACTGGGTGTCGCGGCGGCCGGGTCGCAAGCACCTGATCACGGGCAATCACGACGGCTGCCACCCGATGCGCAGCGAGGCGCACCGGTGGCAGCGCATCTACCTCGACACCGCGTTCGACAGCGTGCAGCAGTCCGCCATCCGGAAGGTCGGTGGCACTCGGATCCTGTTGTCGCACTTCCCGTTCCAGGGCAGCGGGGATGGCGATCACAGCCCGGAGAGCCGGTTCGAGGAGTGGCGGCTGCCCGCCACGGGCGACAATGCCGGGCGCTGGCTGCTGCACGGCCACACGCACAGCCGCGACCGGGTGCGGGGGCGGCAGATCCACGTGGGGCTGGACGCGCACGGTCTGAAACCGGTGCCGCTGGCGTGGGTGGCGGACGTCCTCGCGGGCGCCGCGGCCTGACCCGACGCTCAGCCGGCGGTCGCGGCGCTCATCTCCTGTGCGAGGGCGGCGGCGAAGGCGTCCACGTCCGCCGGGGTGGTGTCGAAGGCGCACATCCAGCGGACCTCGCCGGTGTCCTCGTCCCAGACGTGGAACGGGAAGCGCCGGCGCAGGCGGGCGGTGACGTCCGGGGGCAGGATCGCGAAGACGGCATTGGACTGCACCGGATAGGCGATCTCCACTCCCGCCGCCCGCGCCGCGGTGGCCAGCCGGGTGGCCATGGCGTTGGCGTGCAGGGCATTTCGCAACCACAGGTCGCCGCCGAGCAGCGCCTCGAACTGAACCGAGAGGAAGCGCATCTTGGAGGCCAGCTGCGTGGTCAGCATGCGCAGGTAGGTGATGTCGTGGATGCGGTCCGGCCGCAGGACGACCACCGCCTCGCCGAGCATCAGGCCGTTCTTGGTGCCGCCGAAGGACACGATGTCCACCCCGGCGTCGGTGGTGAACTCGCGCAACCCCAGGCCGAGCGTCGCCGCCGCGTTGCACAGCCGGGCGCCGTCCATGTGCACCAGCATGCCCAGGCCGTGCGCGTGGTCGCAGAGCGCCCGGATCTCCTCGACCGAATAGCAGGTGCCCAGCTCGGTGGTCTGCGTGATCGAGAGCGCGAGCGGCTGGGCACGGTGCTCGTTGCCGCGGCCCCACGCCTGCGTGTCGACGAGTTCGGGCGTGAGTTTGCCGCCGGGCGCGATCACCGGATAGATCTTGATTCCGGCCACCTTCTCCGCGGCGCCGCATTCGTCGGAGTTGACGTGCGCGGACTCGGCGGTGATCACCGCGCCCCAGCGCGGCAGCAACGCTTGCAGCGCAACGACATTGGCTCCGGTGCCGGTACACATCGGATAGACCTGCGCGGCGTCGCCGAAACGGCGGGCGAAGATCTGGCGCAGCGCGGTGGTGTATTCGTCGGTGCCGTAGGAGGGTTGGTGCCCGCCGTTGGCCGCAGCCAGGGCCGCCAGCACGTCCGGATGGATACCGGCCCAGTTGTCGCTGGCGAAGGCGCGCGCGGTGGTGTCGTGTCGGCGAAGTGCGTCGGTCACCCCGTCCAGACTAGTGCGGGGCGTCGATACCCAGCTGCTGTGCGGCTATCTCCAGATCCTTGTCGCCGCGTCCGGACAGGCAGACCAGCACGACCGCCCCGGCGGGCAGCGCACCGCGTTCGGACAGCTCGATCAGGTGACCCACGGCGTGGGCGGACTCCAGGGCGGTGATGATGCCCTCGGTGCGGGTGAGGGCGTCCATCCCGCGCAGGGCGACGGCATCGGTCACCGCGGGGTAGCTCACCCGGCCGCTGTCCTTGAGGTGGCTGAGTTCCGGGCCGACACCCGGATAGTCCAGCCCCGCCGCGATGCTGTGTGTCCCGGCGATCTGGCCGTCCTCGTCCTGGAGCAGGTAGCTGAACGAGCCGTCCATCTCACCGGGCGTGCCGACGCTCAATGTGGCCGCGTGCCAACCTGTTTCGATGCCGCGCCCGGCCGCTTCCACCCCGATCAGCCGAACCTGCGGATCGTCGAGGAAGGGGTGGAACAGCCCGATGGCGTTGCTGCCGCCACCGACGCAGGCGAGCACGTAATCCGGCAGCCGCCCTTCGGCTTTCAGAATCTGTGCCCGGGCCTCCACGCCGATCGTCGTCTGGAAGTCCCGCACGATCCTCGGGTAGGGCGCCGGACCGGCGGCGGTGCCGAACAGATAGTGGGTGGTGTCCACGTTGGTGACCCAGTCCCGCACCGCCTCGCTGACGGCGTCCTTCAACCGCCGCCGCCCGGCGTGCACGGCCCGCACCTGCGCCCCGAGCAGCTGCATGCGCAGCACGTTCGACGCCTGCCGCCGCATGTCGTGCGCGCCCATGTAGACCACACAGGACAATCCGAGCATCGCGCACACCGTCGCCACCGCCACGCCGTGCTGGCCCGCGCCCGTCTCCGCCACGATCCGGGTCTTGCCCATGCGCCGGGCCAGCAGTGCCTGCCCGAGCGCATTGTTGATCTTGTGTGCGCCGGTGTGGGTCATATCCTCGCGCTTCAGATAGACCCGGATGCCCGGCGCCGGTAGCGATTCCGCGAAACGCGGCGCCCGGTGCAGCAGCGTGGGGCGGCCCACGCGGTCGCGCAGCAACTCCCCCAGTTCGACGCCGAACCGTGGATCCGCGCACGCTTGCCGATAGGCCACATCGAGTTCGGCCAGCGCGGCCATCAGTCCCTCGGGTACATACCGTCCGCCGAAGCGGCCGAATCGTCCCTGCTCGTCCGGGAGCGAAGCGGGCTCGCAGGATTCCTGCGCCACGCCGTGATCAACAACCATCGATACCAACACGTCTCACTGCCGAACCCACATCGTGCACTCTGTCTTACCCGTGCGACCGGCGCTATGCCCTGTCGGCAATGAAATAGTTAACAGTTTGTTAGTGAAGTTAAAAGGCTGACCTTCGCGCCGATCCCGCTCACAGGAACGCGGGCTAATATGCGCAGTACACCCGTGCGGGTGAACGTTCACACAGCATCCGCAGGGCCCGGACCGCCCGCTCGGGGGCGGCCCGGGGAGCAGGCACAAGAGGGGTTGCCAGTGGAGAGGCCGGCGTGGGCGCCCGAGGGCGTGGACATGAGCCGGGCGAGTCCGGCTCGGATGTACGACGCCCTGCTGGGCGGGTCGCACAATTTCGAGGTCGACCGGTTCGCCGCGGAAGCGGGCAAGCGGCTCGTGCCCGACCTGCCCCGATTGGCCCTGAGCAACCGGGCATTCCTGCGCCGGGCGGTCCGCTTCCTCGCCGACCGCGGCATCCGGCAGTTCCTCGACGTCGGCTCGGGCATCCCGACCGCGGGCAACGTGCACGAGGTGGCGCAGGCGATCGATCCGGCCATCCGGGTGCTCTACGTCGACATCGATCCCGTGGCCGTCACGCACGCGCGCACCATCCTGGTGGGCAACGACCGCGCCGACGCGATCCAGGCGGACCTGCGCAAGCCGGACGAGTTGCTCGCCCGGACCGAAGATTCGGGTCTGATCGACTTCACCGAGCCGGTGGGGCTGCTGCTGGTCGCGGTGCTGCATCTGCTGCAGGACGCCGACCTGCCGAGGGAGCGGGTGACGGCACTGCGCGAGGCGGTGCCGGCGGGCAGCCACGTGGCCATCTCGCACCTGACCTCGGCACAGCGCCCGGAGGATGCCGCCCGGCTCGGCGACCATTCCGCCAACGAGAGCCGCGTCGGCATCCGCTTCCGCGACCGCGCGGCCATCACCGACCTGTTCACCGGCTGGGAACTGGTCGAGCCGGGCGTGGTCGAGATACCGCAGTGGCGACCGGAATCCGAGCGCGATCTGCATGAGGCGCCCGGCCGTTCGCTCGGCCTGGCGGGCGTAGGCTTACGGGTCTGAGCAGGGCATTCGAGTAGGCAGGTGCAGTAGGTGGCGGCGCGCGAGGTGACACGGCGGTGGGCCGACGCGCTCGACGGCGTCGTCGCGCCGACCCTCACCCGGACCCAGATCGAGGACCTGCTCAGCGATCTGTGCGAGCAACTGCTGGCCGTGCTGCGCGGTGGCGACGACCCTGCCATGGTGGCCCGGTCCGCGGCGACGGCGCTGGTCGCCGCCAACTACAAGGACTCGGCGGCGGTCGCCCGGAGCGTGCCGATCATCTGCCGCGACATGGTCGAGGCGCTGTGCCCGCAGCGTGCGGGGGCCGAGTACGAGCGGCTGCGGGACCGGGCCGTCACCGTCGCGGCCGAGTTCGCGGCCGGATTCACCGCGGCGCTGCGGACCAGGGCGCTGACCGAGCAGGAGGCGACGCTGACCGCCGCGCTGGGCGCGGTCGAGCAGGCGCAGGCCCAGCGACAGTTGTCGGAGGCGCGTTTCGCGGCGATCTTCGCCGGCGCCTCGGTCGGTATCGGAACCATCGATGCCGCGACCGGCACGGTGCTGGACGTGAACGCGGCGATGGCCGAAATGCTCGGCGTCCCAGCGGGATTCATTCCCGGCCGCACGGTCGCCGAGGTGCTGGGCGCGGACAATATCGGCCCGGCCTACGCACAGTTCCAGCAGTTGATGGCGGGCCGGATCGACCGGTTCCGGATAGAGACCAAGACCCTGCGGCCCGACGGCACCACGGCCATCATCGACCTTTCGATGTCGGCGGTGCGGGACGCGCGCGGGCAGATCCGCTTCCTCATCGGCGTCTCCGTCGACATCACCGAACGCCAAGCGCTCGCCGATCGGCTGTGGCACGACGCCCACCACGACAACCTGACCGGCCTGGCGAACCGGGTGCTGTTCTTCGACCGGCTCGCGCACGCCACCCCGCCCATCGGCCTGTGCTACCTGGATCTGGACGGATTCAAGGAGGTCAACGACGAGCACGGGCACACCGTCGGCGACCGGGTGCTGCGCGCCGTCGCCGAACGGTTGCGGGCCGCCGCGTCCCCCGACGGCCTGGCCGCGCGGCTCGGCGGCGACGAATTCATCGTGCTGCGCGAGCGGTGCACCGGAGCCGAGCAGTTGGTGTCGCTGTCGGGGCGGCTGCTCGCCGCGCTGGCCGAGCCGATCATCGTTGCCGGGCAATCGATTTCGGTCGGCGCGTCGGTGGGCACGGCGCTGGTGACCCAGCATCCCGACGCCATCGACGATCTCATGCACACCGTCGATACCGCCATGTACCGCAACAAGGCCGCGCGGCACCGGCCGGGTTCACGTTCACGCCAGCACCAATAGCGGCCGCTTAAAAGTCCATGCCGCCGAGCCCGCGCGGGGAGGACTCCGGCTCGCCCCGCGGCCGGTCCGTGGTGAGTGAACTGTGCTCGGCTCCGGAATCCCTATCCGATGCCGAGACCAGCCGGAGGTGGCGGCGAGCGCCGGGCCGGTGATCACGCCGGAGCGCCGACTCCGCCAGCGCCGTAATCCGCTGCCATGCCCTCGTGACGGCTCGCATGGGCGTTCACTCCTCGCGACGACGGTGTGTACGTCTCGCGCATACCCGCCACGGGCCGAACTATGCGAACACCCCGGCACTTCCTCACCGGCCGGGCGCGGCGCGGCTTGTGGAGAGCGGGGAATCGGTTTCGGCCAGGTAGGCGATCGCCTGGTACAGGTCCGGGAGGACGCGGTGTGCCAGGTGCCGGGTTTCGGTGGTGGGATCGACCAGGTCCGGGATGAGCAGGCAGCGCAGGCCGGCGGCGTGTGCGGCGCGTAAGCCGTTCGGTGAATCTTCCAGTGCCAGTGTGTATTCCGGCTCGGCGGCGAGGGCCGCCGTCGCGGTCAGATACGGCTCGGGGTGCGGTTTGCCCTGCCGGACGTCCTGCCGGGTCACTACCGCGTCGAAGCGTTCCGCGATGCCGGCCGCGCGCAGATGGTGATCTGTGCGCGCGCGTCCCGAGGAGGTCGCGATCGCGCGCGGTAGCGCCCGCGCGTCCAGTTCGTCCAGAATCTCGGGCACTCCCGGCTTGAGGGTCAGGCGCCCGTCGTCGACGAGCCGGGCCAGCGTGCTCTCGTGACGAGCGAAGAACTCCTCGACCGGGAACTCCGGCCCGTAGGTGGCGGTGACGAGGGCGCGCGAGCGGTCGGCGGGTTGCCCGATCATGCTGCGGCAGAACTCCGGCGGCACTTCGTAACCCAGCTCCGCGGCCGCACCGGTCAGCGACTCGAGCGCCAGCCGCTCGGAGTCCAGCAGCAGGCCGTCCATATCGAAAACCACTGCGCGCACCGGTTTCTCGGTGGTCACCGCGGTCGGCTCCGCGTCCTCGGCACTCATCCTGCCCTCCCTTCGATCCGGCGGCCGTTGCCGCCGCATCCCCGCCACACTGTCACGAGACGACTCCACCCGCGCGGCGGCCACCCCGCGCACCACGCCGACAGACCGATTGCTCGTCAATAGCTAGGACGGCCGATCCGGTGGCTATCCTGAGCCTCGTGAGCCCAGCGACCACCCCCACCGGCAAGCGGACCATCGGTCTGATCTGGGCGCAGACCCGGTCGGGCGTCATCGGCGCGAACGGCACCGTGCCGTGGCACATCCCGGAGGACCTGGCGCACTTCCAGGAGATCATCACCGGCCGCGCGGTCGTCATGGGCCGCAAGACCTGGGACGCGCTGCCCGCGGAGGCGCGCGTCGAGGAGGGTCGGCGCACCCTCGTCGTCACCCGCGATCCGGACTGGTCCGCCCCGGGCGCCGAGCGTGCCGCCTCGATCGAGGAAGCGCTGACCGCCACCGATCCCGACGAGGTGTGGGTGATCGGCGGCGGCGAGACCCTCCGCACGGCAATGCCTTACGCCACGGTGATCTCGGTGACGGAGGTATCCGCCGACGTGACCGGTGACGTGTACGCGCCGCAGATCTCGCGCGAGTTCGTCATGGCCTTCACCACCGGGCTGTCGAAGTCGTCGAACGGCAAGGACTACTACGTTTTCCGCAGCTACGCCAGGCCGTAGGCTCACCCGAGCCGGTGCTCCTCGATCGGCGTGCTCAGGCCTACGCCGTTGAGGTCCAGGTACACCTGGCGTTCGGTGACGGACACCCCGACGGTATTGCGGCGTTCGACCTGCGCGACGACGGCGTCGACGAAGCCGGGATCGATGCCGTACAGCGGGATCGCCTCGGCGCGGTGAATGCGTTTGCCGCTCAGCTGCGCCAGCACCCGCGCGGGCTCGCGGTGGGTGTAGATGGCGACCCGATCGGCCAGTTTGCTGCCGCGATGCACGCGCTCGGCCGCGGGCGCGCCGATCTCGATCCAAGCGGTGAGCCGACCGGTGAGATCCCGCACCAGCACGGCGGGCTCGTCGGTGGACGACACGCCACCGTCGCTGAACGCGATGCCCTCTTCGTATTCGAGGAGATAGGCCAGCAGCCGGGTCACCATGAATTCGGCCGTTTCCGACGGGTGGCGCGCTACCCGCAGTTCGACGTCCGCGTAGACGCCGCGGTCCACATCGGCGAGCTGGACGGCGAAGTTGTACACGGTCGCGCTGAGGGCCATAGCCGCAGGAGCTTAGCCGCCCGCCACCGCTCGAGTACGTTCGGCCAGCACGTCGCCCCACCAGCGCTCGGCGACGGCCGGATGTGAGCGCAGCCAGCCGATCAGCGCGTTCTCGCCGTACTGCGCCAGTAGCGGATTGTCGGCGTCGGTGCTGACGCCGCGGGCCCGGGCCGCCAGTTCCGCCGGTAGCTCCAGCGGTTCGACCACGGCGTCCAGGCGCGGGCCGAGGAAGAACGGCACCGAGTAGCGGTCGACACCCGGCGGCGGGCTCAGCACGCGATGATTGGTCGCGGTCAGGTAGCCCTGGGTGGCGATCTCCAGCATCTCGCCGATATTGAACACGAAGCTGCCCGCGACCGGCACCGCATCGATCCAGCCGTCCGGGCCCTGCACCTGGAGGCCGCCGACCTCGTCCTGCTGTAGCAGGGCCAGGTAGCCGTAGTCCTTGTGCGCGCCGACTCCTTGATCGTCGCCGGTGTCGCGGCCGGGATAGTGGATGATCTTGATGTGCGCCGACGCCTCCTCGTCGAACCAGGCGTCGAAATAGCCCTCGTCCTGGCCGAGCGCTACGGCCAACGCGCGCAACACTTCCCGGCTCACCCGCAGCACCTCCGCCTGCCAGGCCAGCGTCGTCGCGCGGAGTCGCGGCAGCGCCGCGGGCCACTGGTTGGGACCGATCAGCCGCTGCCACGCGGGCTGTCCGGGCGCGGACGGGAGGGGCTCGCGCTCGGGACCGATGTCGATCTGCTCGCGTCGGTCGGGCGAACCGGCGGTGTATTCGTGACCGGTACCGGTGTACCCGCGGAACTGCGGGGAGTGGATGTTCTCGATCTCCAGCCGTTGTTCCAGCGGCAGCGCGAAGAACTGCTTCGCCACCTCGAAAATTCCATTGGTCAACGACTCCGGAACTCCGTGGCCCACGACGTAGAAGAACCCGATTTCGTGTGCGGCATAACGCAATTCGTCCAGAAATCGCGCACGTTCCGCGGTTGTCCCGCGGAAGCGCGAAATGTCGATGAGCGGCAGGCGGGCGTTCACACGCACGATCGTAGGGACGGCCGTCGCGGCGGGAAACCGTTCCGCTCGAGGTGAACGCAAGCACCGGCGAGCTCAGCGGCTGCGCCGGATAGAATATGGAGAACATCTCCACTTACGCAAGACCGAACGGGGAGTTCATCCGTTCTCGATGGAGGAACCGTGGACGCATCGCCGACAACGACGCCGACGGCGCGGCCGATGCGCGCCGACGCCCGCCGCAACTACGAGCGCATCATCGAGTGCGCGCGCGAGGCGTTCGCCGAGCACGGCCCGCAGGCCCCGCTGGACGATATCGCCCGCCGGGCCGGTGTCGGGCCGGGCACGCTGTACCGGCATTTCCCGCAGCGCGACGCGCTGATCGAGGCGGTCTACCGATCCAGCATCGAGGGGCTGGCCGCCGAGGCCCACAAGCTCGTCGAGACCCGCTCCCCCACAGACGCTTTGGAGCAGTGGTTCCGGGCCCAGGTCGACTTCGTGATGGACAAGCGCAGTCTCGCGGCCACGCTCAAGGCCGCCATCGACCGCGACTCCGCGACCTTCACCCTCTGCTCGAGCCTGATCACCGACGCGGCCGCCGCCGTCCTGCGTCCCACCCAGGAGGCGGGACTGGTCCGCGACGACATCCAGCCGCGCGATCTGCTGCGCCTGGGGCACGGCATCGGCGTCGCCTGCGAAACCTCCCCGGACGCCGCCGACCGGCTGATCTCGGTCACCCTCGCCGGGCTGCGCAGCCAGGCGTAGCGGCTCCGTCGCGAGAAGCTGTCCCCGCCGCGAGCATCGTGGCAGTATCTAGTTTGCTGATCGTCAACTGTGTAACCGTCTCACAGGATGGTGGCCGTGGAATCGATCGACCAGCAGCGTTCGGGCGCTGCCGAGGCATGGGGCAAGTTCCGCGCGCTGGGCGGTGTTCAACACCTGATCGACGGCGCTGCACCGGCCATCGCATTCCTTGTCGGGTACGCGACCGTGAACGCCAAAATCGGGGTTCTCCTCGCGCTGGCCGTCGCCGTCGGACTCGGCGCCTTTCGATTGCTGAAGGGTGACTCGGTGAAGGTGGTCGCGATCTCGGTGGCCGTGGTGGTGGTGTTCTCGCTGTTCGTCGGAATCACCGGCGAGGGCCGCGGTTTCTACCTGCCCGACCTGATCCTCTGCGCGGTATTCGCGGTCGCGTTCGGTCTCACGCTGCTCACCGGGCGCCCGCTCACGCATTGGGTGTGCCGGCGCATCGGTCTCGAGCCCGCGGACGCGGCGGATCCCCGGGCCCGGCTGCGGCTGCATCGGCGGGTCACGCTGGCGTGGTTCGTGTTCTGGGCGGTGCACCTGGTGGTGATGGTGCCGCTGTACGTCGCGGACAAGGTGGTGCTGCTCGGCACGGTCGCGCTGGTACTGGGCAAACCCGCGCTGGTGGTGATGATCGCGGGCACCTGGCTGTGGGTGCGGCGATCGCTGCGGCACCCGACGCCGCGGCCTACGGTCGCACCATGACCGAGGAACAGGACGACGAGGACCTCGACTATCGCTTCACGCTGGCCAACGAGCGCACCTTCCTGGCGTGGATCCGCACGGCGCTCGGGTTGCTGGCCGGTGGTGTCGCCGTGCATACGCTGGCCCAGCCGTTCCATCACGTCGGCCTGCGCCGGACGCTGGCGGTGAGTTGCATCGTGCTGGCGGTGCTGGTGTCGGTCGGGGCCTATACACATTGGCGGGACGTACAGCGGCGCATGCGGCGCGGTGAGCCGCTCGCCGACACGGTGATGGTGCCGCTGCTCGCCGTGGGCATCGCGGTCGTCTCCGTCGTGGCCGCGGTGGCGGTGCTCTACCGATGACCGCGCCGACACTCGCCGCCGAACGCACCGCGCTCGCCTGGCGCCGGACGGCCGTGGCGGCGATGGGCACCTCGGCGCTGTTCGTGCACGAGACCGTGGTCACGGGGTGGCGCGCCGCGTCGGCGGCGCCGGTGGCCGCGGCGCTGGGACTGCTGGCCCTCGCGGTCGTCAGTTATGTGCGTAATCGTTCACTGCGGCACGGACATTGGGGACACGGGACGGCGGTTGTCGCGGTGACGACGGTCGCGGTCATCGGGGTCGCGATCGTGGCGGCCGTGATCGGGTCCGTGAATCCCCTGTTCTAGCGCGGCGTGCGGGAAGGATTCTGGCGCGTCGAGGTCGGGGCGGAACTGCCGGGCGACGAAACGGGCGCAGTCCGGGCATTCGGCGATGACCGGGTGACGGCAGCTGAGGATGTGGGACAGGAAGCGGTCGGTGGCGCGCAGCAGCGCGATGCGGTCCCGGATTTCGGCGCGCTTGGCATCGATCAGCGCGATTCGGTCGTCGTGGCCGGCGTGGGCCATGCCGCGGATCCGGCTCAGTGACAGTCCGGTGCGTTGCAGTGTCCGGATCAGGCGCGCTTGATTCAGGGTCTGCTCGTCGTAGGTGCGGTGGCCCGACGGGCTGCGCGGCGGCGCGAGCAGGCCGACCGACTCCCAGTGCCGCAGCACGTGCGCGGCGATGCCGAGGGTGGCGGCGGCGTCGCCGATTCTCAGACCTGCCCTGGTACTCACGAATCTCCTCTTTACTTCACGTCGACATGAAGTTTTACGGTGACACCGAGGGTAGCGGCGGGGACGGTCCCGCCGCCTCGGCATCGAACGGAGGACCGCGTGTCGGATCCGGTACAGACGCCCGGCGTCATCCAATGTTGCTCGGCGGCAATAGGTCTCGTACACGGCATGGTGCGGCCGCGGCAGCGCGACGAGCGGTTGCTGCGCTCGATCACCGACGCGGGACTGCCGACTCCACCGCGCACGGTGACCGTGACGGCGCTGCCGCAGGCGCCGCGACCGGTGCCGACCGCGGCGATCGTGGAGGGTGTGTTCACGCCGCGGCGGGTCGCCAACGCGCTGACGACATTCGTGGTGCGGCACCCGGAGGCGACGTTCCTCGTCGACCCGAGCGTGTGCGTGGATGCCGAGCATCGGGCGATCGCGCAACTGCCCGCGGTGCTGCGGGCCGCCGTGCGGCCGCCCGCGGATACCGTCGCCACCGTCGACGCGCTGGCCGCGGCGCCGCACCTGCCGCGACCGGATTTCGCCCTGCCGACGCACGCGCACTGGGACCACGTGTGCGGGTTACTGGACTTTCCGCAATTGCCGGTGCACCTGCATCGCACCGAGCACGAGTGGATCGCGAGCGGCCGGGTGGCTCCGGTCGGCGGGGTGCGCGACGCGCTGCGGGATCGCCCGATCGCCGAGTACGAACTGGACGGACCGCCGGTGCTCACCTTCACCCGCAGCCACGATCTATTCGGGGACGGGACTGTCGTGCTGGTGGATTTGGCGGGGCATACCCCGGGGAGCGTCGGGGTGCTCGCCTACACGCCGCGCGGCTGGGTTCTGCTCGCGGGTGACTCTGCCTGGCACCATCTGCAGATCGATACCGTGCGTCAGAAGGCAAGCTTCCCAGGCAATCTCGTAGATGCCGATCGTGAGGCGACCTTCCGGACCTTGCATCGGCTGCACTTGGCGCGCGAGGTCGTCACCATCGTCCCGACGCATGACCATGACGCCGCTTTGAAGTTGGCCGATCTTGTCGATGGTGGCGTGAAAGATTGAGACGCAGTCAAATGCGAGGCTGATCGTGTTCCAGGCACCCGAACCTCTGTGTCAGGTATCAAAGCGGCAAAACCACTGTTGTAACTCGCCGCTAGGAACCGATCTCGGCTCGTAGCCAGCGCGCTCGAAGAGTCGTTGACTTGGGAAGTTCCTGGTATGAATATTCGCAGTTGCCAGCACCACAGGCGCCATGCTTGCTCGTGCAAGTTCAGTGACAACGCTGCGCACTTCCTCTAATGCCCGATCCGCAATCGCCCCACCCTGCCCACGCATAGTCCTGCTAACGCCGATAGCAGCGATATGAGCAGAGAGCAGAGCGGGAGAGGCTTCCGGCATTATGTGAGCGACTGCGAGGATTTCGTTGCTGCATTCAGACCACCCGACCACCAGTCGACTGCCTGCCTTCAAACACTGCGAACTCTGTCGAAGGATGCTTTGCGCATGCCACTCCCACGGTTTCGGATGCGGAAGCCTCCGCCCCTCCGGGGACTTAGGCCGCGGCTCAGTGCACGAAAACTCTTGAAATGGATGTTTTCTCGCTTCCGTGCGATCAGCAATCGTGCCCCAGCGGATATCAGCCGGATTCACTGTGCAGGCTGGCTGTTTGTTGTAGCCAACCATTCCTCCAGATCAGCATGGCTCGGCCGAGCGGCGAGAACTTGCTCATAGGCGTCGACGAAGTCTTGATCATCGTCGGGTTCGGGAAAGTCTATCTGGTCCACAGGTACGTCCAGCACCCACGCGAGGTGCTCGGGCGAGACAGCGCCAGACTCGACCCGACGCTGGAGCGCATCGACCAGAACAGAAGGGAACACGCGAGCAGCCGACTGTTGCTGACGCACAATCACCTGTTTCGCTCCACCGATTGGTCCTTGATCTTCGCCTGCATTGGCGCGAATCAGATTTGGCGTGGTCTGCTTTAGCGCGGCAGCCACTTCCGCTGCCACTTGAACTCCAAGCGAAGCGAGTCGATTCTTCAGGGCCATCGTGGATACGCCCGTTTGCCAAAGAAATTCGGCAACGCCGCGCTGGTCCATCCGCTTCCAATCTTGCCCGACAATCAGGGCCTCCGGTAGAAGCAACTCTGCCGCGAAGTGATCTGCGGGCGCCTCATCCTTTTCTCCCGGTTCAGATTCTCCATCATGATGTCCGAGCGCAAAATGAGCCAGCTCATGAGCCAACGACCAATTGCTCCGGAACCAGTACGGCGTTGTTGCGAGTATCACGATTGACCGTGAACCGATACTCAGAGAGTAATCGGTAGACAACATCGGCAAGCGGACAACGTCGACCCGTAACCGATCCTCGACAACCTCGCCGTAACTTCTCACGAAATGTTCGCCCAGCATTTCCCGCATGGCTGGTGCGTTATCGGGTAGCGGCATACTCGGCGAAGGCCCTTCGGGAAATGCCGCTTCGTAAGTTACGGCCACACGCTGAAGTATCTCGTCATCGTGCTGTCGTCCCGGGTTGATTCGAAGACCTTGACCAGCATCCCAACTGTGCCGAGCAGCGATCCTGACGCGATGCGGATCCGGGTCGCCCGTCACCAGCCAATAGAGGTCGGTCCCGAGTTCGTCCGCAATACGGGCGAGTTCGACTGACGAGAATCCTCGCTGCCCGTTGAGAGCTCGCGACAACGCATCGGTCTTCATGTTCACTCGTTCTGCGAGCTGCCGCTGACTCATGCCGAACGGCATACGTGACCGGATTCGATCACCTACTGCTAGCAGCTCGTTGTCCATACGCCCAGCCTACACTCGCGTTGGGAATATCCCAACACCAGTGGTGGGATGCCAGTTGACATAGCGCCCGGGTTCGGGTGACCATCTCGCCAGGACCGGGTGCACAGATGCGCGACAACTTGACCCATCGCGCAGCGACCCTAGCCCGGTCCCACGGCTCAACCCGTATGGTCGCCGCATGGGTGAGGGTGCGCAGGTGACGGTGGTGGCGGGGTCGGCGGTGGAGGCTCGGCGGGAGATGGATGCCGTGTGCGCGCTGTACGACGAGGTGTTCTCCGTTCCGCCGTTCGTGTGGCCGGAGGACGAGTCGGTGCGGCATCGGCAGATGCTGGACCGTCTCACCTTCGACCCGACATTCGGGATAGCGTTCGCGACCACGGCGGACAACCTCGTCGGATTCGTCTACGGCGTGGGATTGAAGCCAGACACGAACTGGTGGAATGGTTTTCAACAACCCGTCCCCAACCATGTAACCCGAGAATGGACGGGCCGAACCTTCGCGGTGATCGACCTCGCAGTCCAGAACGATTGGCGCAGAAAGGGAATCGGACACCGCCTGTTGAACGTCCTACTCAACACCCGCTCAGAAGAACGCGCAACCCTCGCGGTTCAGCCCCACGCAGCGGACTCGCACGCGTTCTACGCCGCAATCGGAGGCTGGCAGCTGGTCGGCCGCCAAGACACGCCGGACTACGTCTCCTCGCAATTCGACATCTACATCGCGGATTTGCCCGGCACAGCGAACCCGTAGGACGCCAGCTCATCATCGAGTTCCCGCACGCAAACCACATTGCTCCACTGCTCGAGTTCATTACGAGCGGCTCCGATCCTGCCGGACAGTCGATCGGAACGGCAGGACCTAGCTAGATCAGCACTGTCGCGGATGGCTCCGACAGCCGCCTCGATATCGCCGAGATCGGCGTGGGCATTGGCCAGATCCACATGAGCCAGGGCGCGGTTGCGGACGAACGAGGCGTCGATGAGTTCCAGGGCTTCCTCCGCCGCCGCACGAGCGTCGTGGCCGGAGCCGAGCTGGTGCAGGCAGTCGCTGCGCAGGGATGCCACCAGGCCCGGACTTTGGAAGTAGGCGACGGACTCCTCAGCTGGTTGCCGCCCCGCAGCCGCGATCGCGTTGTCCGCCTCGATCATCGCCGAAATGCATTGGCTGCGTTGATTATCCTTGGCGAAAGCAATCGCGGCCATATCATCCGCGTAAGCCCTCAATCGATGGTCGCCGGATCGACGTGCCCAATTCTGCGCGGCCACCGCGTGATCGATACCGAGGCGTGGCTCGTTTCGCCACACCTCCAGATATGCCATGTTGCAGAGTACGAGAGCCGCCAGCTCGCTGTTCCGGGCCTCGTGTGCCGACCTGCGCGCCTGCTTGTAATTCTCGTAAGCCCCGTCGAGGTCGTGCAGATCGAATTGCATCCAGCCGGCCAGTTGAGATAGCGCTCCGTGCAGGTTGTGCAATCGGGGCCTCAGGCGTTCCGGGCACTCTTCGACCAATGCCCCGGCCAAGGTGCGTTGCCC
Organism: Nocardia wallacei; assembly: GCF_029868745.1. Taxonomy (GTDB): domain Bacteria; phylum Actinomycetota; class Actinomycetes; order Mycobacteriales; family Mycobacteriaceae; genus Nocardia; species Nocardia wallacei_B. The sequence continues at coordinate 38,199 of NZ_JARWOP010000235.1, forward strand.
TTGGACCATAGCGAGCACCGCCTCCGGCCCGAACACATCGTTCTGGGCGAGCAGCACGCTCAGCGCCTTCTCGATGTTGTCCACGGCGGCATCGTCGACCCTGCTCGGATCGACGAGCACACCGGCGATTCGGTCGCGCTCGTCGTCGTTCAGATCAGCGAAGACCGCGGCGACTGCCGGGAGAACTCCCACCCCGGCGAACAATCGGACCAGCTGGCGACGGTTCATCTCTATCCAAGCTCGCAATTCCGCGTCTATCTGCACATTTTCTGAGGTCCACGGTACGGCCGTCACCGAATCCGAGTCGAGTCGATCGGTGCGGTGCAAGGCCGCGTCACCGGCTTCGATGAGACGGTCGAACCGCGCACGCACCTGATCGTCCACCCGCGACAGCACGGTGTCGAGGAGTCCTTGGGTGAACGGTCTCGGAATGGCCGCGCGGCCACGCTTCCGCCAATTCGCGACAGTTCGCGGTTCGACCGAAACCAACTCGGCGAACTCGCGGACCGACGTGCGAGTCGCCGCTTGGAGCGCGGTTGCCTCGAACCCTGTCCAACCCCTCGCGAGCACCACAGCGCCTCCCCCGATCTGCCAGTAGCCGACTGCAACGGTAGGTCAACACTGCGCCGACAGCAGCGGATTCCGCGGAAGCGGCCTGTGCGAGACGGTGGAACAGCGCCACCGCCGACCAGAGCAGCTGAGAGGAAGCACATGGATTCCGTTCAACGAGAACAGCGCCGGCCCACTGCGGTATGTCTGGTCCGCGCCGGTCTGTCGGGACTCGACGGAGCACTACAGGCGACGCTGGTGCAACGGCACGCCATGCGGCTGGGGTACGCGTGTTTGTATACGGTGCGGCCGCCTGCGGATCATCCGGATCCGGTGGAGTACGGGCTCGGCATTGCGGCCGGGCTCGGTGTCGACGCTGTTGTCGTGTACGACCTGGCTACCGTCGATAACCAGCCGTCTCGGGTGTGCGACATGTTCGACCTCGAAACGGTCAGTCCGCCGGAGACATGGACGGCGGCGGTGCCGAAATCGGCGGCGGACACCGGACCGGATGTGGACACCTTACTGGCGGTGCTCGAAGGCCTTGCTGATGCCGACGCCGATCACCGGATGCTCGCGGCGCGTCTGTCGCCTGGGATCGACGAGGTAGGTCGGGCATGTCCGGCCGCGGCCATGCAGCGGTCCGAGTCATGGACAGCGAGCGGGTGACGCGGGTGGGTGGGCTCGAGGCCTTGTGGCGGCCCACTCATGACCTCAGCAGACGGATCGAGGTGGTAGCTGTGCACGACAAGACCGGTGAGTGCTCCGTGGTGGTGTGGTTCGCGCCGAAGACCGATCTGGCTGAGGCTCGGGTACAGCGGCCGCAGTGGGAATTGTTGTGGGACAGGGTACGACGTGAGTTCTGGAGCGAAATGGCGACGCCTCCAACATATTCGACAGCACGGAATCGGGCGATTCGGTGACCGGCAGGCGATTCGGGCCGCACACCCGGTGGGCGATTGTGGCGTGCAGCGGGAGTTGCCCATCGCACGAAGGGCCATGTCCGAACGGGGTGTGGGGGCCGTACGGCAGCCTTTACGAGGCGGAGCAGGCGGTACGGTTCGTCGCCGACAGTCATCGGCCGCATATCGTGCCGTACTTCGCACGCGGCTATCAGGCGGGCGGAGGATGGCCTCCTGCGCAGGGTCATCCGGATATGCCGAAGGGCGGATGATCCAGGGCGAATGCGGAAGTCGGGTCGGCGCGGGATCAGGTTCTGCGCGAGATGATCATGATGTATTCGCAGGGAGCGTTCGTGCGGTTGGCGAAGCCGTGGTCGGCGTCGGCCTGGAAGAACAGGGAGTCGCCGGTGTTCAGGGTTTCGCTGATTCCGCCGATCGCGACGGTGAGGGTGCCTTCGAGCACCACGAGTTGTTTCTCCGTGCCCGGCGGGTACGCGGGCAACAGTCCGGTAGAGACCTGTGCGGCGAGGTAGTGAACGATCATCTCGGCTCCGCCCGCGCCCGGGGCCGCCGACACCATGTGGCGTTCGAAGCCGGTTTCCGGGTCACGGAAAACGGGGCGGTCGTTCTTGCGCATGACCACTGCCACGCCGGACGCGGCCCCGGCATCGCCCGCGTCACCCACTCCGGCAACGGTTATGCGCTGGAATATCTCGCACCACCCCGCACGCCGGCTCCCTGACCGATGAATTTCCGGGCGAGTTCTGGTCATCTACAAGGAGGCACCTGAACAGAGGGAGTTGATAGTGCGCATAGGTGTTACTGGGCATATGAACATCACGACGGACACGGTGCCGCTCGTATATGCGGAGATCGTCCGGCTTGTCGAGCAAGCAAGCGATCCGGCGGAGTTGGTCGGGGTCAGCTGTGTCGCTCGCGGCGCCGATTCAGTTTTCGCACAGGCTGTGCTCGACCTCGGTGGCCGTTTGGAGGTCGTGATTCCCTCGCGGAATTACCGGGAGCGCAAGGTCAAACCCGACCATGCCGAGCAGTTCGACAACCTGCTGCGCCGTGCGGAATCGGTCCGCGAGATGGACTTCGCCGACGCTGATGCCGACGCCTACGAGGCGGCGAATAAAGCGGTGCTCGAATCCTGTGACCTGCTGATCGCTGTGTGGGATGGCCGATCCGGCGAGCGCAGCGGCACCGGAAGCGTCGTCGCGCTCGCCCGGGAGAAAGGGCTACCCATCGAGGTCGTCTGGCCCGAGGGAGCAATGCGAGGCTCGGCTGGGAGTCGAGGAAGTGACATGTCGGACAGCGAACCCGAAGTCGTGCTCGGGCCGTTCTCTTCTCCGGGCGCACACGCGACGTCGTGGGCGGCGGCGTTGGCGGTGCTCGGTGCGGCGGAGGTGTTCTGGCTTTCCACGGTGCGCCCGGACGGGCGGCCGCACGTGACACCGTTGCTGGCTGCGTGGAGTCAGGGCGGCATGTACTTCACCACCGGAGGTCAGGAGCGGAAGGCGCGCAACCTCGAGCACAATCCGCATTGTGTGCTGACGACCGGCACGAATTCGTTGACCGGCGTGGACGTCGCTATCGAGGGCGTGGCGTCCGCGGTAGATGAGCGGTCCGAGCGCGCACGGGCTGTCACGGATTTGGAGCGGAAGTACGGCACGCATCTGACCAGCCCGGAGGGCAGCTGGCATCGGCTGGGTGACGCGGTTGTCGCCGGTGACGTCAGGCTGTATCGAGTCGCGCCGACTGTCGGATTCGCTTTCGGCAAGTTGCCGATGTCCAGTCAGACTCGCTACACCTGGCCGAGGCGGTGACAAATGATTCCCGACCTACAACACCGAATCCGCAGTGTCCTAGACGAACTCGTCGACACCGGAGCGGAAACCGGCTTGCAGGTGGCCGTGTATCACCGTGGTGTTCTGGTCGCCGATGCCGTCGCCGGGCTCGCCGACAGTCGGGCCGGGCGCGAGGTGACCGCTGGCACGCCGTTTTTCAGCTTCTCCTCCGGTAAGACGATGGCGTCGCTGATCGCGCATCTGCTCGTCGGGAGAGGCGTTGTCGGATACGACACCCGGCTGGTCGAGCTGTGGCCGGAGTTCGGCGCGCACGGCAAGGAGTTCGCGACTCTTCGGCATGTGCTCACGCATTCGGCGGGCATACCTGCGATGCCTCGCGACATCGGGCCCGCGGAACTGACCGACTGGTCGCGGGTCTGTGGCGCGATCGCCGACGCCGAACCACGCTGGCGGCCCGGGACGCAGACGGGCTACCACTCGTTCACCTTCGGATTCCTCGTCGGCGAAATCGCGCGCCGGGCCACCGGCAAACCGATGCGGCAACTCCTCCACGAATGGATCGCCGCACCGCTCGATCTCGACGGGGAACTGTATTTCGGTGTGCCGCAGCCGGATCTGGCACGACTGGCACGACTGGAAGACGCCGCACCACCCCCGCGCACCCAGCCCGACAGCGAGGCCGTTCTCGCGCCCTGGGAGATGCGGCCGACCGCGGCGATGGGCAACAGCCCCGAGATCCTGCGAGCGGACATCCCGTCGGTCGGTACCTTCACCGCACGGGCGATCGCCGCAGCGCACGCCGCGCTCCTCGACGGCAGGCTCATCGATCCACGTCAGCTCGAGGAATTGACGGCGGTTGCCTTCGAGGGCACCGACCAGGTCTTCGGCAACCCGGCGCGACTGGCCCTGGGCTATCCGCTCGGCCGCCTCGGCGCTCGGCCCGACGAGTCCCCGACCGCGTTCGGCTGGGTCGGTGGCGGCGGCAGCTATGTCTACGCCGACACCGCCACGGGCATCTCCTTCGCCGTGACCAAGACCCGCCTCACCCCCCATTTCGACACTGCTCGAAGACTCGCGGACCTCACCACAACCGAGATCAACTCATCTGCCTGAGTCCCGATATCGAGAAGTGCGCCGAAGCGTGCATGTGGTGCCGAGCCCGAATCAATTCAGTTGCTTACCAAAGCAATTCGACAACGGCAGGTCTTCATAGGGCGAGAAGAGAGGGATCCAGTGGTAGCCGCGCCGCAGATAGAAGCGGACCGCCGCCGGTTGCAGGTGTCCGGTCTGCAGGACGAGCCGCGGTACGCCGTGCTCGCGTGCGGTGTTCTCGGCGGCGGTGAGCAGCAGGTCCGAGATGCCGCGACCACGTTGACCCGGACGCACGAACATTCGCTTCAGTTCGAGATCCCCGCCGTTCCAACGGATTGCGGCGTGACCGACCGGCTCCGGGCCGTACGCGACCACGGTGCGGACCACGGTCGCGGGATCGATGCGGTGCGGGTCGGTCGCCAATGTCCGCATCAGACGGGCATAGCGCGGGCCTACCTCGGCCGCCATTTCCTCGCGCAGCAGCACGGCGTCGGGATCGGTCCAGCCGACAGCCCGCAACGTGATGTCCGAAACCTGTCTCGTCCGCGAAAGAGTGCCTGTCACAGCGCTTTCCCTTGCTCCGAGGCTTTGCTCGCGCCCAGGCTGTTGAGGAACGCGCGCGGCGCCGTCCCGTTCACCGCGTGGTCGCCGAGCAGCGACGCCTTGTAGACGGCCGGGTTGTGCGAGGAGACGGTGCGGGCATTGCGCCAGTGCCGATCCAGTCCGAGCCGACTCTTCAGCGCGCTCGCGCTACCGGCGTCGAACAGCTGCCACGTCGCCGCGCCCACCAGGTCGGTGTTCACCACCTGTGTCGCGGCGGAATCGAGCAGCGCGCGTTCGGCCCGCTGCCGGGTGGGGTCGCTGAGGAAACCGTCCAGGGTGTCGGCGAGTTGCAGCACGTTCGCTCGTGCCGCGTACGCCTTGCTGCGCACCTGCCCCACGGTCTGCAGCACCTGCGGGTCTGCCGCGGGCTCGGGCGTGGACGCCAGCGGATAGGACCGGGTGCGGCCCCGGACCAGTTCGGCCAGATCGTCCGCGGCGGCCCGTGCGATTCCGGCCTGGGTGGCCGAATGCACGAACTGGTAGAACGCCTCCATGTAATCGTTGGTCAGTGAATTGCGGTGGTGCAGTAGGTAATCCGGGTCCACCCGGACCGATTCGAAGATCGCGGTGCCGCTCGCTGTCAACCGCTGCCCGAAACCGTCCCAATCATCGATGATCGTGACGCCCTCGCTGCGTCGCGGCACGATGGCGGAGACGAACTCCCCGTTCTCGGACACCAGCACATTGAGCCAGTCGGCGTAGAGGCTGCCGGTGGTGTAGTACTTGCGGCCGGACAGCACGTAATGGTCGCCGTCGCGGCGCAGCGTGGTGGCCAGCGCCGTGAGATTCGGGGTACTCAGCTCCGCACCGGCCGGGCCGAAGAACGCGCCGTCCGCCGCGGACCGCAGCAGCGTGTCGCGGGCGGGGCCGGGCTCGGTGAATCGCAGGATCTCGGTCAGTCCGAGGTGGCCCCGAAAGATCTGGGCCAGATTGGAATCCCCCGCCGCGATATCGATGAGCACCTCGGCCAGCACACGCACCGGCGCGCCTGACCCGCCGAACTCCACCGGCACCCGCAACGCCCCGGCACCGGCCGCCAGCAACTGCGAAACCTGCTCGGTGGGCAACTTGTGCTCGGCCTCGCGGTCGGCCGCCTCGGCGCCGAGCCCGGACACCACCGCGGCGATGGCACGCAGCCGCGCCGAAAGATCATCGTCGACCGCGACCATTCCAGCTCCATTCATCGTGCGGACCCATTCGCATTCGACCCGGTACCGGCTACCACACAACAGGTATGCGCTCACGCTGGTCGAAATTGTTTACAGCCCAGCCCTTCTCCCGCAGCATGACCTGGGACCAAGGGGGTCTGTCTCCACTTTTCTACGACTCTACGAACGGACGTCGTACGTATGTCTGATGTCGTTGTTTCCGCACCGTTGTTTCGCCTCTCCGACGAGGTCCGCGACGCGCTGCACACCGGACGGCCGGTCGTCGCGCTCGAGTCCAACGTGGTGGCGCACGGTTTCCGGCGGCCCGCCAATGTCGCGATCGCACTCGAGGTCGAGCAAGCGGTCCGTGATGGCGGCGCGGTGCCCGCGACCATCGCCGTCGCCGACGGCCATATCGTGGTCGGGGCGAACTCGCAGGAACTCGAAAGGCTCGGCACCACAACCGATGTCGCGAAGGTGACGTCCCGCGACCTAGCGGTGGCGCTGGCACGGGGAGGGCTCGGCGCCACCTCGATCTCGGCGACGATGGCGGTCGCGAACCAGGTGGGGATCGCGACGGTGGCCTCGGCCGGGCTCGGCGGCGTGCACCGGGGCGCGGAGACGACCATGGACATCTCCGCCGACCTCACCGAACTGGCCCGCACCCGCCTGCTGGTGGTGTGCGCGGGAGTGAAGAAGATCCTCGATGCCGGGCTCACCCTGGAATTCCTGGAGACCCAGGGCACGCCGGTGATCGGGTACCGGCATCGGGGCTTTCCCGCGTTCTACTGCCGCGACAGCGGTTACGACACCCAGGTCCGCATCGATGATCCGCACCGGATCGCCGAGATCGCCCGCTTCCACCGGCAGCTGGCCGGCAGCAGTTCGCTGCTGATCACCCACCCGATTCCGGCGGCGGACGCGCTCGACGGCGACGCCATCGAGGCGGCGATCCGCCAGGCGCTGGCCCGGGCCGACGCCGAGCACGTCACGGGACCGGCCGTCACCACATTCGTACTGAAGGCCGTCGACGCCGCCACCGGTGGCGCCGCGGCCGCCGCCAATCGCGCGGTCCTGATCAGCACCGCGGCGGCCGCCGCGGAGATCGAGGCGGCGCGCGCCGCCCTGGAGCGAGGAGTGGCCCATGTCGGCTGAATCGGCACGCTCGGCGGTGTTGTTCGACCTGGACGGAACATTGCTGGACACCCCGCGAGCGATCGCGGAACAGATGTCGCTGGCAGTGGAAGCGGTGACCGGCGTCCTCCCGGACCTGGAGACCGCACGCGCGCTGATCGGCGCGCCGCTGGAGCAGATGGCCGGCGCGCTGTCCGGAACGGCCCCGGATTCGACTACCGCACAGCGGGTTTCGGCCGACTACCTGACCCGGTACCGCGAACTCATCGTGCCGAAGGCGGCCGATCTGCTGTTCGCCGGGGTGCGCGGCGGCCTGGAGCGACTCGCCCGGTCCGGCCTGGCGCTGGCCGTGGTGACCAGCAAGAAACACCACAGCGCCGAGCTGATCCTGGAGGCGGCGGGCATCCGCGAGCAGTTCGCGGCCGTGGTGGGCGCCGACGACGTGGTGCATCCCAAACCGCATCGCGACAGCGCCGACGCCGCGCTGGCGATCCTCGGCTTCCCCGACGCCGGGCCTTCGGGCGCGGTCGTCGGCGACACCGCCGCGGATATCGGATTGGGTTCGGCCATCGGCACTTTCACCGTCGGCGTCACCTACGGGGTCGGGTCGACGTACCAGATCGCCTCGGCCTCAGCCGATTTCGTAGCGCACACCTTCGACGACGTCATCCGTGCCGTTCTTCTCCGGACTGGAAAGTGAGCCAAGGCCATGACCACATGGACCCGCCCGACCACCGAACCCGTACCGCTGGACCGCTATCTGGGCGTCAACGTCTTCGAACTGCCCAAGCAGCCCGGCCTGATCGCGCTGCACACGCAGGCCCGTGACGCCGACACCGGCCAGGAGCGTTTCGTGCGCACCACCGGCCGAATCATCCGGCTGCTGCTGGAAACCGCACTGTCGCATCTGGACCATCGCACCCGCGCCGTCACGACGCCCACCGGCTACACCTTCGAGGGTCTGGAACCGGCGTCCCCCGCGCTGTACGCGGTGTCCATTCCGCGGGCGGGCGACGCGCTCGAGGGCGGGCTCCGTGAGATCCGCCCGGATACCCGTTTCGGCAAGATCCTCATCCAGCGCGACCCCACCTCCAAACAGCCGACGCTGTTCTACAGCAAGCTGCCACCCGGTATCGCGGGCAGTGAGGTGCTGCTGCTCGATCCCACCATCGCCACCGGCGGCACGCTGCTGACCGCGGTGAACGAGCTGATCGCCGCGGGCGTGGCCGAACACCGGATCATCGTGGTGAACGTGCTCACCTGCCCCGAGGCGCTGGGCACGGTGCTCACCCGGCGGCCCGACCTGCGAATCGTGACCTCCCACATCGACGAGGCCCTGACCGACCAGGCGTTCATGCTGCCCGGCATCGGCGATTTCGGTGACCGGTTCCACGGCACCGTGGCGGGGGCCTGAGCCATGGCGACCACGAACCTCCTCGACCTGCTCGACGCCCACGTGCATCGACATCCGGATGCCATTGCCTGCGTGGATGATTCGCGTGCGCTGAGCTTCGCCGAGCTGTCCCGGCGCGCCCGCGATGCCGCCGGTGGGCTGCGGGCCGCCGGTGTGGCGCCGGGCGATGTGGTGGGCGTGTATCTGGAGCCGTCGGTCGACCTGGTGGTCGGGGTATGGGCCGTGCTGCGTGCCGGTGCGTCGTATCTGCCACTGGCGGTGGACTATCCGGCCGAGCGCCTCTCCTACATGGCCACCGACAGCGCCCTGCGGGTCGTGCTGACCGACGCCGGCACCGACGACCGGGCCCGTCGCATACTGCCCGCGGGGGTGCGTACCGTCCCCGTGCCGGGCCTGAGCGGTGAGTTCGGGGGACAGCGGCCGGAATTGTCGGCGGCGTACACGATTTACACCTCCGGTACTACCGGATCTCCCAAGGGCGTGGTGATCTCGCACGCCGCTATCGGCAACCAGATGCGCTGGATCGGTAGCGAACTCGCGCTCGGGGCGGGGTCGCGGATCCTGTTGAAGACGCCGGTCAGTTTCGACGCCGCGCAGTGGGAGCTGTTGGCCAACGCGTGCGGGGCCACGGTCGTCGTCGCACCCGCCGGAACGCACACCAGCCCCGAGGGCATTCTGGAACTTGTTGTCCGCGAGGCGATCACGGTGCTGCAATGTGTGCCCACGGTGTGGTCGGCGCTGGCCGGGCTTCCGGACATCGGATCCGCGAGCACCCTGCGCACCGTAGCCAGCGGCGGCGAGGCGCTGCCCACCGCGGTCGCGCTGCGGCTGCGGGAGGTCCTGCCGCGGGCTCGCAAGCTCAATCTGTACGGGCCCACCGAGACCACCATCAACGCGACGTGGTTCGACTTCACGACCACCGATCTGACCGGCACCGCGGTGGTGCCGATCGGCCGGGCCGTGGACGGTTGCACCACGGTCGTGGTGGACGCGGCCGGTCGAGAAACGGCGGACACCGAGGTCGGCGAATTGCTCATCGGCGGAGTGCAATTGGCGGACGTCTACCGCGACCGGCCGGACACCACCGCGCAGCGCTTCGCGGAGCTGACGGTCGGCGGCGTTCGGGAACGCCGGTACCGCACCGGAGATCTGGTCCGCCGCAGGGCCGACGGCGTACTCGAATTCGTCGGGCGCAACGACGAACAGGTGAAGGTGAACGGGCACCGGATCGAGACCACCGAGATCCGGACGTGGATCGAGGCGCACCACTGGGTGCGGGCGGCGGCCGTGGTGCCGTGGGTGTCCGAACGCGGGGTGACGCAGCTGGCGGGTTTCGTCGAACTGGATCCCGACGAGGCGCCGCTGATGGACCAGGGCCGGGCCGGGCGGCATCACCGCTCCAAGTCGACCCGCACCCAGGTGGCCGCGCAGCTCGCCGATCTGGGGGTGCGGGAGTTCGCGACCGCGCCCGATCTCGAGTTGCCCGGCGCACAGCCGACGGAGGAGCAGCGGCGCCGGGTGTTCGCCCGCAAGACCTATCGCAGCTTCGCCGACGCCCCGATCGACCTGGCGGCGATCGAGCGGCTCCTCCGGCAACTGCCGCCCCGCGACCCGGCCGCTCCCGTGGAGATCACCGCGCGGTCGCTGGGCGGGCTGCTGCGCTGGTTCGGGCCGTTCGAGAGCCCGGATCGCTTGTTGCCCAAGTATTCCTACGCCTCGCCGGGCGCGCTCAACGCCACTCGCGTGTACCTGGAGACCAGCGGGCTCCCCGGGCTCGAACCGGGTGTCTATTACTTCCATCCCCGGCGGCACGCGCTGTATCGGGTGGGTGCGGTTACGCGCCCCGGGCTGCACCTGCATCTGGTGGGGCTGGCGCGGGTGATCGAGTCGGTGTATGTGACCAACGTCCGGGAGGTGCTGCATTTCGAGGCAGGACACATGCTGGGCGTCCTCGACGAGGTGGCCGCGGCCAACGGCTGGCACGTCCGACCGGCCGCCGTACGGGTGGTGGACGGCGTGGACGAGGGCGTGGTGACCGCGACCGTCGCCGTCGACACCCGCGCGCTGCCCGCCGCGGCCGAGCCGCCGGTAGACGTGCTGGTGCAGGTGCACGGCGAGGTCGGTGGCGCGAGGCACGGCCTGTATCGATTCGACGGCGCCGCACTGCGATTCGTGTCCGACCGCAAGATCGAGCGGCGGCATGTGATCGCCATCAATCAGCGCTCCTTCGATCGGTCACGGTTCGCGGTCGCGCTCGTCACCGCCACGGACGCCGGTTGGGACGGTTTCACCGCCCTGGGCCGGGCGCTGGCGCGGCTGCAGCAGATCGGCGCTCGCGCGGGCGTGGGGTTCATGTCGGCCGGGTATTCGTCGCTGACCGGACGTGATCTGCCGTCCGCGCGCCGACTGAACGAAATCCTCGGTGGCACGGGGCAACTCAGCTATTTCGCGGTGGGCGGGCGGGTGTCCGAGGAACAGCTGCGGTCGACGGGGATGGCCGAGGACGCCGTGCACATGAAGGGTCCGGAGGAGTTGCTGAAGGACGACCTGCGGGCGGTGCTGCCGCCGTACATGGTGCCGCCGACCATTCACGTGGTCGATCGAATCCCATTGTCGCAGAATGGTAAGCAGGACCGTGCGGGGTTGTCTCGGCTGGCGTCGGAACTGAACGAGCGGGCGGCACGGCCCGCCGATCCGCCCGTCGGCGCGCACGAAGCGCGGGTCGCCAGGGTGTGGGCGCAGGTGCTCGGCTACGAGCCGGTGTATCGCGGCGACGACTTCTTCGCTCAGGGCGGCAATTCCATGTCGGCGTTGCGGCTCATCCGCGCGCTCGGTGACGAGTTGGGCATCGCACTGCCGGTGCAGGCGATCTTCCAGACTCCGACGCTGGCCGAATTGGCCGCCGCCACAGCCGAAGACGAGGCGGCCACGCGGACCACTGCCGGGCGACTGTTGCGGCTGGCCGGAGCGGGCGGGACCGCGGCGACCGTGCTGTGGCCGGGGCTCGGCGGCTATCCGATGAGCCTGCGCACCCTGGCCCGCGAGCTCGCCCAGCACGGCCACGTGGTGTACGGCATGCAGGCGCGGGGCCTCAATGTCGGCGAGCGGCCGCATACCGATCTCGGCGACCTCATCGCCGACGATGTCGCCGAACTGCTCGCGGCGGCGCTGCCCGGCCCGTTGCGCCTGGTCGGGTACTCCCTCGGGGCGCGGGTGGCAGCGGAGGCGGCGCAACGGCTGCTCGCGGCCGGGCACGAGGTCGAGGAGCTGGTACTGATCGCACCGGGCTCGCCGGTGATCCCGGCGGCCGGGCCCGACACCGGCCGAGTCGATTACGGCAGTGCGTATTTCAAGCGCGTGCTGGGCTCGGTGTTCAGTGGGCGGGTGGATCCGGTGTACGCGGACGCACTCGACACACTGTGCAGCCGAGCCGAATTCGTGGAGCTGATCGCCGACCGGGAGACCGGATTCGCGCGTGACACCGTGGAGCGGATCGTGTCGGTGGTCGAGCACACCTACCGTTTCCGGCATCAGCCGATCGGTGTCGACCAGGAACTGCTCGACCGCAGCCTGTATCTGCGGGCGCGGGGCGACGGCCCGGCGTTCGCGGATGTCCCGGTCGCACCGCTGCGGCTGCGCAGCACGCCGGTGAGCAACCTGCCATACCACCACTACGAGATCGTCACCGCGGGTGCGCTCGATATCGCCGCGGCGGTCCTCGAACAGAGCATGAATCGGGAGCTGGTCTGATATGCCACACGTGGAGATCTCACACTTCCCCGCCGATCTGTCCGACATCGCGCGGCAGCGCTTGGAAGCCGACTTGGTCGAGGCGGTGACGCGGGCCTTCGGGGTTACCTCCGACGCCGTATCGATCGGCCTTACCCCGATCCCCCGCGACCAGTGGCAACAGCGGATCTACGGCCCTCTCATCACCGATCGCGCCACGGGCACCGGCCTCCTGCGCACCCCCAACTACTGATGGCGACCAAGCCCACGACACCCGCATCCGGCGTCACGGCGGTGCGCGGCCGGCGAGCGTCGGTGTGGGCGCGGTGCTCTCTGGCTCGCCGAGCGAGACGACGCGGAGAGAAGTCGTCGGGGGTGGAAAGGCGGCCGGGCGGGGTGGCGCGGCTGGGGGTGCTGGTGGCGGTCATCGCCGCGGTCGCGGTGAATCTGCGGCCGGGGATCACGACCGTCGGGCCCCGGTTGGACGACATCACCGCGTATTACGGGGCGGGTGCGCGAGCCGCGGGTGTGATCACCGCTGTGCCGGTGGTGGCGTTCGCTGTGGTGAGCCTGGTGGTGCCGCTGGTTCGGGGGCGAATGACGTTGCGCGGCGGCATGTTCGGAGCGCTCGCGGTGATCGGAGTGAGCCTGGCCGTGCGGCCGTGGGGAGACTTGTGGTTGTTCGTGGCCGCCACGTTCACCGCCGCGCTGGGCGTAGGTCTGCTGACCGTGCTGCTACCCGCCGCGGTACGCGCGATCGGCAATACCCGGGTGCTGGTGGCGACCTTCACCACCGGCCTACAGGCCGGTGCCGCATTGGGTTTCGCCGCCGTCGTACCACTGTCCGACCTACTCGGCGGCTGGCGACCGGCCCTGGCGATCTGGGCGGTCCTCGCCCCGATCGCGATCGCGGCCCTGTGGTGGTCGCCCGCAACAGCCGCTGCCGAAGGCTCGCCCTCAACCACGACACACAGCCCGGCCGCACCACATCCAGCCGCCGCGACCGATCCGAACCGCTCGCGGCCGGCGGGCACGGCCAACCCGCTCACGATCCTCCGGCGCACCGGGACGACCGGTCTCGCAGTCTTTTTCGGGTTGCAGGCATTGGTGGCGTTCGTGGTCATGGGCTGGCTGCCGTCCGTGCTGCGCGACGCTGGGGTCGGTGCCTCGGCGGCCGGTGGTTATCTCGGGCTGCTGACCTTTCTGGGCGTTCCGATCAGCCTGACTGTGCCGCCGATCGTGGCGCGTTCGGCGCATCCGGAGCGCTGGCTGGCCGGGTTCAGTGGCTGCACCGTCCTGGGAGTGCTGGCCTTCCTCGTCGCTCCGGCGGCCGCGCCGCTGCTGTGGTCGCTGGTGCTCGGAACCGGGCTGGCCGTGTTCTCGCTGGCGCTCACCGTGATCACCGTGCGGGCTGGTTCCGCGGAACAGGCGGTCGAGGTGTCCGGGGCGGTGCAGGGCGTCGGCTATCTGATCGCCGCCGTCGGCCCGTATGGGATCGGACTGTTTCGGCAGCTCGGCGACGGCTGGGCGCTGCCGCTCGGTGTGCTGCTGGCGACCGCGGTGGCCCAGGCACTGACCGCATTGACCGCGGGCGCCGCCCCGCGAGCACCAGTGGCCGGGCAATCGGCCCACGACAACGGGAGGCACGACGGATGACGATCAAGGAACTGGAGAGCGTCGCGGATCTGCTCGACGACCGTACCCACCACATCGAGTTCAACGGCCACCTCACCAACCACGTCAAGCACGCGGTGGTGGCGCTGGCCGCGATCGGCGCACCCGAGCGGCGCATCCGCGACTACTACCGGACCTACGCCGAACTCACGCCGTACGGCTTCCCGCTCGAGCCCCGGCGACCGTCCGCGCGGGTCATCGACGGCGGGAACTGGCGCGAATTCCTGGGCGCGCGAGTGCATTTCGACGCCTATCTGCGCTTCTTCGACGGCGAGATCGCCGAGCGCGGCCTCGCGGGCACCGTCGCCGAGTACGCCCCGGAACTGCTGCAGGGCTGGATCGGCGCGTTCACCCACGCCGCCATTCACCTGGGCTGGGCGCTGTGGGCCGAGCATCCCGCGATGACCGCGGAAGCCCTTGCCTACCTGGCGTTCTCCCACGTGCGCACCGTCGGTGACAACCGCGCGGCCGGGCCGGACTTCGATGCCGCCGACCCCCTGGAATCGCTGGTGCGGCTCAGCGAGCGGTGGCGCGGCGACAACGGCTTTCGCACCGCAGTCGAGTCGACCATCACCGATACCGACACCTTCACCGAACTGCACCCCGAACTCAATCGTTCCGGCCTGCAGGCCCGCGTCGCCGGTGTCGCCCGGTCCGGCATCGCCGACCTCACCGACACCCCCGCGTGGATCCACACCCTGCCGCCCGCCGAGCGACGCGACCGAGTGCGCCGGGCGGTCACGCTGCTGTATCTCGCCCAGCCCGGCGATTTCGTTGTCCTGCACCTGATCACGTCGCTGTTCGCGCTGGAGATCATCGCCGAAACCCTCGACTCGCCCGAGGCCACCGCCGCGATCTACGACCTGTACTGGGCGGGCGCGCGCATCATCACCGCCGCCGAACGCAAGGTCCCGGACCCCGACAAGCTACGCGAACTCGACACCCTCTATGCGGGCCGGGAATCCGATCGCACCGCGCACGCGCTCGACGAATTCGAGGTCGCCGCGCGCCGGGCGTGGCTGGAGGACGAGGAACACAATCCCAAGCTGGTCTTCGTCCTGCGGGCCTGGTGGAACGCCGCCGACTGGACCGGCTACCGCCACGCCGCCGCCCAATTCACCCGCACGCCCGAACTCCCGCCGAGTTTCGACGAACCCCCGACCGAATGACCCGAAGAGAACAGGACCTGTTGTGACCGAAGTGATTTCGACCGAACTACAGCAGCAGCTCGACAAGCGCTACGGCGTCGGCGCGCCGATCGCCGACGGTGTGGGCAACGAAACGCTGGAAGTGCTGCTGCGGCACCGCACCACGCGCCGTTTCCTACCCGGGACCGTGAGCGGCACCGAGCTGCAACTGATCATCGCCGCGGCGCAATCGGCGTCGACCTCTGCCAACTTCCAGTTCACCAGCGTGGTGGTGGTCGATGACCCGGCGCTGCGAAACCGATTGGCGGAGTTGGTCGGCGGTCAGCAGCTGGTGCGCGACGCCGCGGTGTTCCTGGTCTGGGTGGCCGACTGGTCGCGCAATATCGCCATCGCCACCGAGCACGGCCACAGCATCGAGGCGACCGCCTACCTCGACAGTGCCGTCTCCAGCATCGTCGATGTCACGCTGTCGGCGCAGAACGCCGCCGTGGCGGCCGAATCGCTCGGCTACGGAATCACTTTCGTGGGCGCGTTGCGCAACAATATCGACGCCGTCATCGCCGAGCTGCGGCTGCCGCAGTGGACCTTCCCGGTGTACGGCATGGCCATCGGCGTCCCCGACCCGGCCGATCCCGCCGACATCAAACCCCGCTACGGGCAGAGCGTGGTCGTCCACCGCAACACCTACAGTCCCCCCGCGGCCGCCGACGTCCAGGACTACCTCGACCGCATCAACGCCTACTACCGCGAGCAGGAACTTCCGGCGGACTGGGCGAAGAACCGCCTGGCGGGCCGCATCTCCACCAAGGAGAGTCTGCACGGCCGCCAGCACATCCGCCGGACGTTCGGCAACCAGGGATTCGAGCTGAGGTAAGTCCCCTACTTGCGCAACCAGGTGTCGTGGAACTGCAACCGCCCGGAGGCCTCGAACCTCAAGTCCCGCACCGTGCCCGCCACCCCGATCGCCTGCGACAGCTCGATGGTGGGTATCCACAGCCCGTTGTCGAGCACCAGCTGCTGTGCCTGGCCGATCAGCTGCGCACGCGCGGCGGGGTCGGTGATCTGCAGCTGATCGTAGAGCGCCTGATCCAACGGCGGGATCGGGCCGCGCGCGTTGAGATTGCGGTCGGCCAGACCGAAGGTGGTGCGCAGGATGTCGCCGTCGGCGCGGGTGATGTTGTAGTACGCCGAGTCGAAATCCTTGGCATTCTGCCGCGCCGTGTACTCCGCGTCGGAGGCGACCTGCAACTGCACATCGACGCCGACCTTGCGCAACTGCTGCTGGATCAGCTCGAGAATCGCCTGGTTCCCGGCGAACGCGCGGCTGAACAGGATGCCGAACGACAGGCGCACGCCGTCCTTGGCCCGGATCCCGTCGCCGGCGGGCACCCAGCCCGCTTGGTCGAGGCGGCGGCGCGCGGCCTCGGGGTCGTATCGCAGCGAGGTGGAAAGGTCCACGTAGCCAGGAGTTTTCGAGCCCAGTGGGCTACTGGCGGGCCGGAACTGTGGACCCAGCACCGTATCCACCAGTTCCTGGCGGTCGATCGCCGGTTCCAGCGCGGCGCGCACGGCCGCGTCCCGCAGCGGTCCGCGGGTGACGTTGGGCTGAATCCCGAACGGCAGACCCGGATTCGGCGTCACCTGCACCTTTCCACCGGTGGCCTCGATCTGCGGCGCGTCCTGCGGCAGCGCGTCGCTGACCGCGTCGAGCTGGTTCGAGGACACGCTGCCCGCGCGCACCCCGGACTCGGGCACCACCGTGAACTCGATCCGGTCCAGATACGCCTCGCCCTGGTGCGCGAAAACCGCTGACCCCCAGGCATATCCGGCTCGCTTCGCCAGCGTGGCCGAGGCGCCCTGCTTGTACTCGGCATAGGTGAACGGCCCGCTGCCGATATTGTTGCCCAGGCAGCGTTCGTCGGCCGACCCGACCGTGGCGGCGTCGGCGAGAATACCCAGCTGCGGCGTCGAGGACGCCTGCAGGAACTGCGCGTTCGGCCGGTCGAATTCCACTCGGGCCGTGAGCGGGTCCACCGGGGTGGTGCCGGTGTATCCGGCCAGATAGCTCGCCGCGAGCGGCGCCTTCGCGCCGGTCAGCGTACGCACGATGGCATCGAAGTTCTTCTGCACCGAGGTCGCCGTGAGCGGCGTGCCGTCGCTGAAGGTCACGCCAGGCCGCAGGTGGAAGGTGAAGGATTTGGCATCCGGACTCACCTCCCAGCTCTGCGCCAGCCACGGCGTGATCGCGCCCGTCTCGGGGTTCTGGTCGGTCAGCGAGTCTACGATTTGCCTTGTGACATACAGGGTTTGGTTGGTGCCGGACTGCGCCGGATCGGAGCAGGTGGGCGCGAGCGACAGGCCGTAGCGCAGGGTGCCGCCCGGCTGCGGCGGTCCGGCCGGGGCGGTATCGCCGGAGTCGGAGCCACAGGCCGCGAGGCTCGCGACGGCGGCGACGGCACCCAGCAGGGCCACGGGTCGTTTCATCGAATTCTCCAGGGGTGTGGGTGGATCAACGCTGCTGCTTCGGCAGTCCCGGCGGGTTGACGCGCGAGGCCGATACCGCCTCGCTCCGCAGGTTCCAGCGCTCCAGCAGCTTCTGATAGCTGCCGTGGTCGATGGCGTATTGCAGCGCCTCGTGGATGGGCCCGATCAGGCCGTTGTCCTTGCGGGTCAGCGCGGCGATCTCGGCCTGCAGCGCGTCGCCGGCGCCCGAATAGGTGGCGAGGATCTTGGTCTGGCCGGTGGTCGCGGTGTGGTATGCCGCAACGGGATTGGGGCCGAGGAAGCCGTCGATGCGCCGTGACGACAGCGCCAGGTAGTAGTCGGTGGTCTGCTGGTAGTAGGCGATATCGATCTTCGGCAGCCCCTCGGCGACGTTCTGCTCGTTCCACCGGACCAGCAGCTGCTCCTGGTTGGTGCCGCTGCCCACACCGATCCGCTTGCCCGCCAGCGACTTCCGGTCCTGATATGCCCACGTGGCGTCCTTCGGCGCCTCCAGCGCGATAGTGTCGAGGCGATAGGTGGCGAAGTCGTACTTCTCCTTGCGCTCCTCGGTCACGGTGACATTGGAGATGAACGCGTCCACCGCGCCGGAGTCGACGGCCACGAAGTTCTGCGCCCAGTCGGCGGAACGCAGCTCCAGCCGCAGGCCCAGAATGTCGGCGACCAGCGCGGCGAAGTCGACCTCCGAGCCGATGTAGGTCCGGTCGTCGGTGGCGGTGAAACGCAGCGGCGGGCCGGTCGTGGCCGAGCCCGTGACCACGAGCGTTCCGCGGTCGCGAATCGGCTGCGGCACCTTGGCGGCGATCGCGTCCACTCGCTCCGCGTGCACCCGTCCCGCTTGTTCCGGTGCCAGGTCGAAACTCTGGCCGTCGGCCGTGCGCACCTCGTTTTCCGGGTCGTCGGCACCACACGCGCCGGTGAGCAGCACCGCGGCGGCGAGCATCGTGGCGACCAGCGCGCGGCGGCGGCCGCGACGGCCGTTGCGGGCGAAGAACATCGGACTTCCTTTTACCTCGGCTGCGCTGACCGTAGGGGGAAATCGGTTGCGGTGTCTGCACTCTCGATCGGCCTGAGCGCAATGCTTGTCCGCGGGTTCGAACGGTCCGGCGATTTTGCTCACGCTGATCCTGTCCGATGGCAGAGCCGCCGCGGTAGCGGACAATCCGAGCTGGTTCCGTCCATTCGACCCGTCAGGAGCGCACAGGGTGACCACGTCACTACCGGTGAATCTGAAGCATGCCAAGGACATTCACCCCGCCGTAGACGTGCCGCTGTTACAGGACGCCGTACACCCGGACCGCACGCTGTGGTCACCCGCGGAACTGCGCGAGCTGACCGAGGCGGTCGCCGCCGAATTCGCGACGCCGCTGCTCGACATCGTCCGCTTCGACTCCGGCCAGCGCTGGTGGACCCGGCTGGCCCTGACCATGGGCGTGGAGCTGTGGCTGCTGTCGTGGGCGCCCGGCCAGGGCACCGAACCGCACGACCACGGCGGGGCGTCGGGCGCGTTCACCGTCACCGTCGGCGAGCTGAACGAGGAGTACCGCCATGCGGGCGGTCCCGTGCAGCGGGCGCACTGGCGAGCGGGGCAGACCGTGGCCTTCGGCCCGCAGCGCGCCCACCGGCTCGACAACCGCAGCGCGGGCCCGGCGGCCACGGTGCACGCGTACTCGCCGCCGCTGCGGCCGGTGCGCGAATACCGCGACCTGACGGATTTCGCGGGCATATGAGCGGCCGACGCGGTGCCCCGGTGATCGACCGGCAACCGGGTGCCGGAAGGGTGTAGGTATGAGTGCCGTAGACGAACTGCTCACCCGTGCCCGGTCGCGCCTGATCCGGGTGGAGCCCCGGGAGGCGGCGGCCCTGCAATCCGAGGGCGCGCTGATCGTTGATATCCGGCCGCACGCGAACCGGCTCGACGAGGGCGAGATTCCCGGTGCGGTCGTGATGGAGCGCATCGTGCTGGAGTGGCGGCTTGACCCGACCGGCGACCACCGGCTGCCGGGGCTCGCGGCCGATACCCCGGTGATCCTGGTCTGCAACGAGGGTTACGCCTCCAGCCTGGCCGCCGCCGACGCGCACCGCCTCGGCCTGGCCCACGCCACCGATCTGATCGGCGGCTTCCGCGCGTGGAAGTCCGCCGGTCTCCCGGTGGCGCCGGGCGGCTCGCCCGCCGTCCCCTGACCGGCCGGACGGACTCCGAATCGGTGCGCTGATTCGGACGGTGCGGAAAGCGGATTCGGCGTTCGTTCGGCCGGATCGCCGAATTTCGTTCGATACGGTGAGCCCATGCCGAAGAACGATCCCGCGGCCGCAGTAGCCCTGGACGACGTCGACCGCGTCCTGCTCGACGAGCTGGCGCGCGACGGGCGCATGACGAACAACGCGCTGGCCGCGGCCGCCGGGATCGCCCCGTCCACCTGTCTGGGGCGGGTCCGGTCGCTGGTCGAACGCGGGGTGATCCGGGGCTTTCACGCCGATATCGATCCGGCCGCGCTGGGGCGCAGCCTGCAGGCGATGGTCTCGGTGCGGGTGCAGGCCAACGCGCGCAAGCACCTCGCCGACTTCGGCGGCCAGCTGGCCGCGCTCGACGAGGTGCTCAACGTCTACTTCATCGCGGGCGCCGACGATTTCCTGGTGCACGTCGCCACCGCCGACACCGAGCGGCTGCGCATGTTCGTGCTGGAGAATCTGAGCGCCCATCCGGCCGTCGCCCGCACCGAGACGATCCTCATCTTCGAACACGTCCGTCCCCGCGTCCGCCCGGGACGCTGAGCGCGGGCGTTCACACCTTGGCGAACGGCTGCGCGGTATAGCCGTGCGCGGCGGCGACGCTCTCCGACAGCAGCAGTCCCTGATGGGTACTCAGTCCCTGTTCCAGTCCGGCATCGGCCGCGACCGCCGCGCGCCAGCCCCGGTCGGCGAGCGAAATGACGTACGGCAGTGTGGCATTGGTGAGCGCGACGGTCGAGGTGTAGGGCACCGCGCCGGGCATGTTGGCCACGCAGTAGAACACCGACTCGAGCACCTGATAGGTCGGCTCGGCGTGCGTGGTGGGATGTGAGTCGGCGAAGCAGCCGCCCTGGTCGATGGCGATGTCGACGAGCACCGAGCCCGGCTTCATCTGCTGCACCAGTTCGTGGGAGACCAGCTTCGGCGCCTTCGCGCCCGGCACGAGCACCGCCCCGATCACCAGATCCGCTTCGCGCACAGAATTCTCCAACTCCTGCGCGTTGGAAATGACCGTGTGTACCCGGCCCTGATACTGCGCGTCGAGTTCGCGCAGCGGCGCGATGTTCAGATCCAGCACCGTGACGTCGGCGTGCATGCCCACGGCGACCGCCGCGGCATTGCGGCCCGCCACGCCCGCGCCGATGACGACGACCTTCGCCGGACGGGTACCGGGCACGCCGCCCATCAGCACGCCGCGGCCGCCGCCGCTGCGCATGAGGTGATAGGCGCCCGCCTGTGGCGCCAGCCGTCCCGCCACCTCGCTCATCGGCGCCAGCAGCGGCAGCGAGCCGTCGCGGCCGGTCACCGTCTCGTAGGCGATCGCGGTGATGCCCGAGCGCAGCAGCGCGTCGGTGCATTCCGCCGAGGCCGCGAGGTGCAGGTAGGTGAACAGCACCTGGCCCGCCCGCATCCGCGGATACTCCTCGGCCACCGGCTCCTTGACCTTCAGCACCAGATCCGCGACGCCCCAGACCTCGTCCGCCGAATTCAGCACGCGCGCGCCGACGAGCGCGTAGGCGTCGTCGTCGAACGGCGATCCGACGCCGGCGCCGGACTCGATGAACACCTCGTGGCCGCGCGCCACCAGTTCGCGTACCCCGGCCGGGGTGCCCGCGACCCGGTACTCGTGGTTCTTGACCTCGCGGGGGATTCCGATCTTCACCTGTGCTCCTGTGTCCGCTGGATGCCATCGTCCCGTTGACCAAAGTATGAAAAAACTGCGATCAGAGATCTATCTTGCTGAAGATAATTCTCCATTACGCCGGTGTGTCATTCATATAAGCGAGATACCGGGCCGGTGCGGGCCGCTGACCGAAGCATCTTCGGTCGCCGCGAACCCCTACTCCGGCGGCTCGTGCGGCATGTCCCAGATCAACGCCAGGAACAGGCGGGCGCGCTCGCGGGGCGATTCGAGTCGCTCGCCGTACAGCTCGCGCAGCCGGGCCAGGCGATAGCGGACGGTCTGCGGGTGGATATGGAGTTCGTGCGCGATGGCCTGTCGATCGCCCATCTGCCACAGCCAGCTGCGCAGCGTCTCGATCAGCCGGTCGCGGGTGCCCTCGGGCAGTTCCAGCACCGGTTTGAGCACCTGCTCCCGCAGCACCGACAGCAGCCACTCGTCGCGGTTGGCGATGATGGTGTCGAGCTGGTCGCCGACGACCACCGGACTGTCGCGCAGCACCCCGCCGCGGCGCAGGCGCAGCGCCGTCTGCGCGATGTGCATGCCGACCGGCAGCAGGTCCAGCGACAGCGGGCCGCCGATGACGACCGCGCGACCCCGGAACACCGCGGCGAGCCGGGGCAGTTGCCCGTTGCCGCCGTTGGTGTTCGGCACGATCACCCCGGTCGCGTCGGGGCGGCGGATCGGCAGCGCGTTGAGGCCGAGCCGATCCAGGGCGGTCCGGGAATCGGCGTCGTCGGGATCGGCGAGCACCACCGCGGCGTCGGCGGGCAGCGGCCAGCTGGCGCGGTTCGCGGCCGCGCGGACGTCGGTGGCGTCCGAACGGCCCGACAGCAGCAGTTCGGCCAACTCCTCGCGGCGGCGCTCGCGGGCGGCGCTGGCGGCCGACTGCTCCAGCACGTACCCGTGCGCCGACGCGGTGGAGAACTCGTCGACGAAGACGAACACGGCCTCGGCGAGGGCGGCGAGCACCTGCGGCTCGAGTTCCAGCTCCAGCGCGGTCGCGGCGACGTGGTGCCAGGCCACCCGCGCACCGACCTGGTAGGCGGTGAGCAGGTACGACAGCTCCAGGCCGTCCTGGAAGTGCCGCCGGCCGATCTGTTCGAAGACCAGCCGCGCCCGCGTGTATTCGCCGCCCCGCGCGCGGCCGGGTGCGGGCCCGTGCTCGGCCATCTCCAGCAGGCTGTGCACGAACAGCACGCCCGCCTCGGCCACGTCCGGATGGTGTTGGTCGAGGAAGCCCGCGTAGTTGGGCCACTCGGCGGCGAGCATGTCCCGGACCTCGTCGAGAAGGACGGGCATTCTAGCATCGAGTTCGGTCGCCAGCCGCTCTACCGCGTCCGGTTTAACCTGAAATTCTTTGTCGGAGATGCTCATTCGAATCCCTCCGGCCTCGATTATCCCCCCGTGACAAATACGACCGTCCGAAATCACCTCGTTGGTTGAAGATTTGCGCGCAGAGTAGCGCTCACCATCGAATAATGGACGCAGCCACGGCCGGGCCCCGACGAATCCGGGCCCGCGAACAGGAGGAGAACTTCCCCGTCGCGCTGCGCTGGCTCCCCCGCGAGCAACGCGATCACCTGCACGCGGTGTACGCCACGGCCCGGATGATCGATGACGTCGGCGACCGGGCGGCCGGTGACCGGACCGCCCAGCTGCTGTCGCTGCGTGCCGATCTGGCGCTGGTGTGGTCCGGGGGTGAACCGGCGAATCCGGTGTTCGCGGCGCTGACGCCCACGGTGGCCGCGTGCGGGCTGGACCAGGAACCGTTCCAGCAGCTGATCGAGGCCAACCTGGTCGACCAGCGGGTCGCCCGGTATCCCACGTTCGAGGACCTGCTGGGCTACTGCCGGTTGTCGGCCGATCCGGTCGGGCGGCTGGTGCTCGCGGTGTTCGGCCAGGCCACGCCCGCGACGGTCGCACTGTCGGACCGGGTGTGCACGGCACTGCAGGTGCTCGAGCACTGCCAGGACGTCGCCGAGGACTACCTGGCCGGGCGGATCTACCTGCCGCAGGAGGATCTGGCCGACTTCGGCGTGGCCGAGGCGCAACTCACCACCGGCGCGACCGGCTGCCGGGCGGTGGTGCTGCGGCAGGTGGACCGGGCGATGGATCTGCTGGACGAGGGCGCCGCGCTGGTCGGCCGGCTCACCGGCTGGGCGCGGATGGCCGTGGCCGGTTACGTCGCCGGCGGCTACGCCACCGCGCGGGCGTTGCGGGCCGCCGACGGCGACGTGTGGCTGCGAAAACCCACACCCCGGCACGTCGACACGGTCCGCACGATGGTGACGCTGCTCGGCCGCGCGGCGGTGGTCACCCGATGACGGCCACTCTTCCCACTCGCACCGAGGCCTACGCCGAGTGCGAGCGGATCACCCGCACGGAGGCGAAGAACTTCTTCTACGGCATCCGGCTGCTGCCGCCGGACAAACGCTCGGCCCTGTGCGCGCTCTACGCGCTCGCCCGCCGGATAGACGACATCGGCGACGGCGATCTGGCGCCGGCGGCCAAGACCGAGGCGCTGGCGGTGCTGCGCAAGCGGCTCGACGACCCGGCCGGGCAGGACGATCCGGTGCTGCTGGCGGTGGCCGACACCGCGCGCCGCTACCCCGTGCCGATGTCGGCGTTCGGCGAATTGATCGACGGCGTGCAGATGGACGTGGACGGCGTCGGCTACGCCGATTTCGCCGCGCTGACCACGTACTGCCGATGTGTCGCGGGTGCGGTGGGCCGGTTGTGCCTGTCGGTGTTCGGCACGGGCGCCGATCCGCGGGCGCCGCTGTTCGCCGATCAGCTGGGCATCGCACTACAGCAGACCAACATCCTGCGCGACATCCGTGAGGACCTCGGCAACGGCCGCGTGTACCTGCCCGCCGACGAGCTGGACCGGTACGGGATCCGGCTGGAATTCGACGCCACGGGCGCACTCGACGACCCGGACGGCCGGCTCGCGGCGCTGATTCGCGACGCCACCGAACGCGCCGAGAACTGGTACTGCCTCGGCCTGCGGCTGCTGCCGGAACTGGACAGCCGCAGCGCCGCCTGCTGCGCCGCCATGGCGGGCATCTACCGGCAGCTCAACGCCCGTATCCGCGCCAATCCGGCCGCGGTGTACGACCGGCGGCTGTCGCTGTCGGCCTGGGAGAAGGCCCGGGTCGCCTCCAGCGCGCTGCTGCGGTCCTCGGCGGCGCTGACCGGCGATGGCGACCGGTCCCGCACGGCGCGGGGTCCGCGATGACCGCGCGGGTGGCGGTGGTCGGCGGCGGCCTCGCGGGCATCACCGCGGCGCTCGGCTGTGCCGACGCCGGGCATCGGGTGACGCTGTTCGAATCGCGAAATCGTCTGGGCGGCTTGACCTATTCCTTCGACCGCGCCGGTCTCGCGGTGGACAACGGCCAGCATGTATTCCTGCGCTGCTGCGACCGGTACCGCGCGCTGCTGGCCCGGCTCGGCGTGGAAAGCGACGTGAATCTGCAAGAGCGCCTGGATATCCCGGTGCGCGGCCCGCTCCTCGACCGCGCCACCGACGATGCCGGATTCCCCGTCGTCAGTGGTCGGCTGCGCCGTCTTCCGGTGCCCGCGCCGCTGCATCTGAGCTGGGCGCTGCTGCGCTATCCGTGGATTTCGGCGGCCGCGCGGGCTCGTTTCGTGCGGGCCGCGCTGGCGTTGCGCGCGGTCGACGCCGACGATCCGCGCACCGACGACACGAGTTTCGGGGACTGGCTCCGCGCACACGGGCAGGATCGCGCGGCGATCGAGAGCCTGTGGGAGCTGGTGGGCATCGCCACGCTCAACGCCCGCGCCGACGACGTCTCGCTGGCCTTGGCCGCCACGGTCTTCCAAATCGGCCTGCTGACCCGATCGGATGCCGCCGACATCGGCTGGTCGCGAATACCGTTGGGCCGCTTGCACGGCGAGGCCGCCCAGCGGGCGCTCGCCGCCGCCGGCGTCGCGGTGGTGACCCGCGCGAAAGTGGCGGGGATCCAGCGTAACGGGAGCGGGTGGGCGATCTCGGTCGACGGCGACACCGCCGCGGCCGACGCGGTCGTGCTCGCCGTCCCACCGGACGCCGCCGCCACCCTGCTGCCGCCGGACTCGGTGGGCCTCCCATCGAATTGGGCTGTGGCGCTGGATAACTCGCCGATCATCAACGTGCACGCCGTCTACGACCGGACGGTGATGACCGAGCCGTTCCTGGCAGGACTCGGAACCGACGCGCAGTGGGTCTTCGACCGCACCGCGGCCTCCGGGCTGGGCGACACCGCGACCGGCGGCCAGTATCTCGCCGTCTCGGTCTCCGCCGCCGACGACCTCGTCGACCTGCCCACCGCCGAACTGCGCCACCGCTTCCTCCCGGCCCTGCACCGGCTGCTGCCCGCCACTCGCACGGCGCAGGTCCGCGACTTCTTCGTCACCCGCGAGCGGCACGCCACCTTCCGCCCCGCTCCCGGCAGCGCGCGCCTGCGCCCGACGGCCCGCACCGCGCTGCCCGGCCTGTACCTGGCCGGCGCCTGGACCGCCACCGGCTGGCCCGCGACCATGGAGGGCGCCGTGCGCAGCGGGGAATCCGCTGTGGCCGAACTCGTTTCGGACCACGCCCGGACACCCGCCGCGGAGGTCGTCCGATGACCGGCACACCCGACTTCGAACAGCATCAGGCACGGGCAACGGAGGTGGTTCGGTGACTACAACGATCCTTTCTGCCGTCGGCACCGGAAGTGACGCGGTGCGGGCCGCGTTACGCGAGGCGGTGAGCCGGCTCGACGATTCCCTCCGCACCGTGGTCGCCTACCACTTCGGCTGGTGCGACCAGCACGGTCACGCCGTGGCGGGCAACGGCGGCAAGTCCATCCGGTCCCGGCTGGCGCTGCTCACGGCACAGGCGACCGGCGGGGACGCCGCCGACGCCATACCCGGTGCGGTCGCGGTGGAGCTGGTGCACAACTTCTCGCTGGTCCACGACGACCTCATGGACCGCGACACCACCCGCCGGCACCGCCCGACGGTGTGGTCGGTCTGGGGCGATCCGGTCGCGGTGCTCGCCGGTGACGCGATGCTGTCGCTGGCACACGAGGTATTGCTGGATCCCGCTGTGCCGCATGCGATACCGGCCAGCCGGATCGTCGGCGGGGCGACCCGTGAGCTGATCCGCGGGCAGATCGCCGATGTCGAATTCGAGCAGCGCAGCGAGGTGAGTCTGGCCGAATGCGTGCGGATGGCGTCGGGCAAGACGGCGGCGCTGCTGTCGGCCAGCGCGGCGGTGGGCGCCGTGCTCACCGGCGCCCCGGCCCGCACGGTCACCGCGATGGAACGCTACGGCCACCACGTCGGCCTGGCCTTCCAGCTGGTGGACGACCTGCTGGGCATCTGGGGCGAACCCGAGGTGACCGGCAAGCCGGTGTGGTCGGATCTGCGGTCGCGCAAGAAGTCGCTGCCGGTGGTCTGGACCATGGAGGCGGGTGGCACCACGGGACACGAATTGGCGCAGTGGCTCTCGCGTCCGGAGGCGCCGGACGAGGACGGTTTGCGATACGCCGCGGAGCTGGTCGACCGCGGCGGCGGGCGGCGCTGGGCCCGCAACGAGGCCCGGCGGCGGGTCGCGCTGGCCGAACAGGCGCTGGCCGCGGTCCCCATGCCGCCGCAGTGCCACCGGGAGTTGACGGATCTGGCGAAGTTCATCGTCGAACGGAGTGCGTGAGTATGACAGTGATCGACACGACCGACGCGCGGGCCGAGGATCTCGCGTCCGTCCACGACGCGCTGCGGGCGGCGGTCGCCCACCTGCGCTCGTTGCAGGACGAAACCGGTTGGTGGAAGGGCGAACTGGCCACCAACGTGACGATGGACGCCGAGGACCTGCTACTGCGCGCCTTCCTGGGCATCAGCACACCGGAGGTGACCGAACCGGCCGCCCGCTGGATCCGGTCCCAGCAGCGCGAGGACGGAACCTGGGCGACCTTCCACGGCGGCCCCGGCGATCTGTCCACCACGGCGGAGGCATGGGTGGCGCTGCGGCTGGCCGGTGACTCCCCGGACGCCCCGCACATGCGCGCGGCCGCGGAGTTCGTACGCGCCGGGGGCGGCGTCGAGGCGAGCCGCGTGTTCACCCGAATCTGGCTGGCGCTGTTCGGTTTGTGGTCGTGGGACGACCTGCCCAATCTGCCGCCGGAACTCATCTTCCTGCCCTCCTGGTTCCCGCTGAACATCTACGACTGGGGTTGCTGGGCACGGCAGACCGTGGTGCCGCTGACCGTGGTGGCGACCCTGCGCCCGGTCCGCCCGCTGCCCTTCGACATCGCCGAGCTGCGCGCCGGAACCGCTCCGGCGCAACGCAGTTCGATCGCCAGCATCGCAGGCGTGTTCCAGCGGCTGGACACCGTGCTGCACGGCTACGCGCGCCGACCGCTCGGCTGGGTGCGCGATCTGGCGATGAGGCAGGCCGCGGAATGGATCCTGGCCCGCCAAGAGGCCGACGGCGGGTGGGGCGGCATTCAGCCGCCGTGGGTGTACTCGCTGCTGGCGCTGCACCTGCTCGGCTACTCCCTGGATCATCCGGCGGTCCGCGCCGGGCTGGAGGGGCTGGAGGGATTCGTCGTTCGCGAGCAGACGCCCGAGGGCGAACTGCGCCGGTTGGAGGCCTGCCAATCGCCGGTATGGGACACCGCGCTGGCGCTGGTCGCGCTGCAGGAGGCCGGCGAACCCGCCGACGACCCGGCCGTGCTGCGGGCCACCGACTGGCTGCTGGCGGAGCAGGTCACCGTCGGCGGCGACTGGCAGGTGCGCCGCCCCGACCTGACCCCGGGCGGCTGGGCGTTCGAATTCGCCAACGACCGCTACCCGGACACCGACGACACCGCGCTGATAGTCCTTGCCCTGCACCAGGTTTCGCTTCCCGATCCGGCGGGGTTGCGGGCGGCGGTCGAACGCGCGGCCGAGTGGACGGTCGGCATGCAGTCCGCCGACGGCGGCTGGGCCGCGTTCGACGCCGACAACACCTCCTCCCTGCCCGCGGATCTGCCGTTCTGTGATTTCGGCGCGGTCACCGATCCGCCCTCGGCCGATGTCACCGCGCACGTGGTGGAGATGCTCGCGGCGCTGGGCCGCGCCTCCGACGCGGAGTGCGAGCGCGGCGTGCGCTGGCTGCTGGACCACCAGGAACGCGACGGTTCATGGTTCGGCCGCTGGGGCGCCAACCACATCTACGGCACCGGCGCGGTGGTCCCGGCGCTGATCGCCGCCGGTGTGGACCCGCGCTCGCGGCCGATACGAGCGGCCGTGCGGTGGTTGCAGATCCACCAGAACCGCGACGGCGGCTGGGGCGAGGACCTGCGCTCCTATCGCGACGCGGCCTGGATCGGGCACGGCGACTCGACGGCCTCGCAGACGGCTTGGGCGCTGCTGGCGCTGCTGGCCGCGGGCGTGGACTCGCCGGTGGTGGAGCGCGGGGTCCGCTGGCTGGTGGAGACCCAGCGACCCGACGGCGGCTGGGACGAGGACCTGTTCACCGGCACCGGCTTCCCCGGCGACTTCTACATCAACTATCACCTGTACCGGGTGGTGTTCCCGATCTGGGCGCTGGGCCGGTACCTGCGCGGCCCGGCGGCGATCCGCGACCGGCAGACGGGCGGCTGAGCGATGCGACCCGGAACCGTCTGCGCCCCACTGCGAAGCGAGTGGGCGGCACTGCGCGGCGCGATCGCCACTCCCGTGGTGCGCACCGGCCGCGGACCGGCCCACCGGCTGGACGCCTCGGCCGGTCCGATCGCCGTCGCGGGTGTCGCGGGCGGCCTGGACCCGCGCGTGCTGCCCGGGGATCTCGTTGTCGCACAGGAGATCCGCCGCGCCGGGGCGGTGCTGCCCAGTAAGGCCGCGCCGCTGCTGTACTCGGCCCTGCGGCACCTCGGCCTGCGAGTTCATCTGGGCCCCATCTATTCCGCCCAGCGCGTCGTCGACGGCCCGGCTCGCGTCCGGCTGGCCGCCACCGGCGCCCTCGCCGTGGACACCGAGTCGGCGTTCCTCGCCGACGCCGTGCCCGACGGCCGCACCGTCGTGATCCGCGCCATCGTCGACACCCTGGACGCACCGCTGGTGCATCCGGGCACGGTGCTGCGCGGTATCCGCGCCCTGCACGCCTTGCGCTGTGCCGCACCGGTTCTCGATCAGTGGTCGGCGGCAATCGGCGAGCGCGAGGTGCTGCTGTTCGGTCCCCCCGCCGCCGATGCGCCACCGGGGTCACGGTACGCGCGACGGCGTGCGCCGGGAGTGGATCTCGTGCTGCTGCTCCGCTCCTCTGCCGCGGCCGACGCCACCCGCGCATTCGATTCCCGCTCGGTCCGCGTCACCGGCAAATACGTCTGGACCGCCCCCTCGGCCCCGGGCCGGGAATGCCTGACCGCCGGGTTGCCGGAATTGGCCGCCAACCAAGGCATTCCGGTACATCCGGTGGACAGCGTGGAGGGCGTCGACCTGGCGCTGTTGCGCGGCGCCCGCCGGATCGCGGTGGTCGCCGCCGCCTCCGCTCCACCGGCGCTGACCACCGATCTGCTCGACGCCCTGTCCGGCCTGGGTCCGGTCCGGGTGCGCGAAACCACTGTCGCCGACGAACTTTCGTTCCACCCTCGGGAGGTGAGTTGAATGCCCATGCCCTGGCGTCAATCTCTGCGCCTGGGAGCCTATCTCGCGAAGCAGAAGGTGCTGCGCCGCGAGAAGTTCCCCATCCTGGTCGAATTGGAGCCGCTGTTCGCGTGCAATCTCAAGTGCGCCGGCTGCGGCAAGATCCAGCATCCACACGAGCTGCTCAAACAACGTATGCCGGTGGAACAGGCCGTCGGCGCGATCGAGGAGTGCGGCGCGCCGATGGTGTCCATCGCCGGCGGCGAACCGCTGATGCACCCGCAGATCGATGAGATCGTGCGGCAACTGCTGGACCGCAACAAGATCGTCTTCTTGTGCACCAACGCCGTGCTGCTGCCCAAGCACCTGCACAAGTTCGCCCCGCACCGCAACTTCGCGTGGATGGTGCACGTCGACGGACTGCGGGAACGGCACGACGCGTCGGTGTGCAAGGACGGCGTCTTCGATCAGGCCGTGGACGCGATCCGGCAGGCCCAGGCGGCCGGATTCCGGGTGATGACCAATACCACCTTCTACGACCTGGACTCGCCACAGGACGTCATCGACGTGCTGGACTACCTCAACGACGAACTCGGCGTCGACCACATGCAGATCGCGCCCGGCTACGCCTACGAGAAGGCGCCCGACCAGGAGCATTGGCTCGGCGTCTCGCAGACCCACCAGCTGTTCGCGAAGGCCTTCGGCAACGGGCGCCGCAAGAAGTGGCGGCTCAACCACTCCCCGCTGTATCTGGATTTCCTGGAGGGCAAGGTCGACTTCCAGTGCACGGCGTGGGCCATCCCGTCCTACTCGCTCAAGGGCTGGCAGCGCCCCTGCTACCTGCTGGAGGACAGCTACGCGGCGAGCTACCGGGAGCTGATCGACGATACCGACTGGTCGAACTTCGGCCGCGGCAACGATCCCCGCTGCGCGAACTGCATGGCGCACTGCGGCTACGAACCCACCGCCGTCGTCGCCACGCTCGGCTCGCTGCGGGAGACCATCCGCGCCGCGGTGAGCTGACCGCGGGCCGTCGGCGTTTCGTCCGGAACGCGGGGCCGCCACCAGGTACTTTCGGCAAGTGCGACGCATCCACACCGGTGTGGACACGGCCACGGCCTTCCTGACGACCCTCGTTGCGGGGTTGTCGCTGGCCCTGCCCATCGACTTCCGGTGGACCAGCGAGTCCTCGCCGCTGCAACTGAACCTGCTCGCCTTCAGCCAGCCGCGCGCCGTCGCGGCAGGGGCGGTCGTGGCCGTGGTCGTGGCGACGGTGCTCACCGCCGCGGAGAGTGAACTGGCGTCCTGGTGCACCACGCTCGGCGGCATCGTGACCGTCGCGGCCGTTCACCAGATCGGCTACACCTCCGGCCCGACGGCACCCCTGACCACGCTGAACTTCGTCGACTCGGTGGCCGGCGGAATTCTGCTCGGCGGTATCGGCGCCGCGGTCGTCGGACGCCGGATACCGAGCGCGGGCTGGGTGCTCGGCATGGTCGCCAGCATCTCCGTCGCCGAGGCGCTGCCCAGCACGCAACGCTCCGGCGGCACCCGGACCGACGCCTGGACGGCCACGGATTCGCCGCCGGCCTGGCTGGTCGGCGCCGCGGTCGCGATGGTGATCGTCAGCACCTACCTGAATCGCCGCGGCGATACCGCACCGCGGTTGTCGGTGGAGTTGCCGATGGCGCCGATCGTCGCGGCGCTGGTGCTGATCGGTACCGAGACGGCGACGGCGGAATGGCTGTCCCGGCGCGGCGACAGCATGGTCGTGGTCGTCGCGGCGCTCGCGATCGCCACGCTCGTGTTCGGCGTCACCGCGCTCGCGCTACCCGGCCGGGAGGGCCTGTTCGTGCTGATGGCCGTGTCGGTGACGGCGTCGGGCAACGCCATGATCTCGGCCACGCTGCCGGTGTGGTCGCTGCCGTGGTTCATCGTGCTCACCGGCGCCGGGCTGGCGGCGGGGTTGCGGTGGCCCAAGCCCGAGGCCGGTTTCGCCGCGACCGCGGCACTGGCCCTCTGCGCGACGCTGCTGGCCTATCTGCACAGTCGCAACGATGTCGTCGACAATATCGGCAATTTCGTGATCGCGTTCATCGCCGGTTACGCGCTCGGAGCGGCGCTGCCGCAGCGTGGTTCGACCCGCGTGATCGGGCTGGTGATGATCGTGACGCCGTCGGCGATCCTGGTGCTGCGCACCCGGCTGAGTTACGGTTCGTGTTCCGAGTCGCCGTCTCCCGGCGGCGGGCTGGTGTGCGAATTCAACGGGCGCGCTTCGGTGCTCCCGGGCTGGGCGGCCCTCGGGATCATCACCGGGTGCATGGTCTTCGCCGGGCTCCTGCGTGGCCGTCGCGTTGACAACACCGGGGACGGCGCTTAAGTTTTCCGGACCATCGAGCCAAGATCACCACCGCTGCCCCCAGGGAGCCGCCGATGCTCGCATCCGGTGCGCCGCGACGCGCGTTCCTGCGCGCGGCGGGTCTCGGTGTGGCGGCACTGTCCGCGGCCTGCACCGGCTTCGTGACCAGCGGCGCCGGCGGAATGGTGTTCCTGTCCACCCAGTTCCGGCCCGCCGACGAGGCCGAACGGTTCCGGGCCCTGCTCGGCCGCGCCGCGCCGGGGGTCAGCTACGTGACCATCGAGGAGAGCCCGTTCGCGGGTCAGGTGCGCAGTCAGGTGGACGCGGGATCGACACAGATCGGGCTGCTCGGCGGGCTGCACGGCGACCTGGCCCCGCTCGCCGACGGCTACCTGAACGACCTGACCGGGTTACTGGCCGACCTCGGCGAGCGCGGGTGGCCGGCCGACTATCTGCGCCTGGCCCGGGTCGGCACCGACCGCACCTGGTACATCCCTTGGGCCACAGCGAGTTACGTGCTCGCTGCGCACGCCGACGCGTTGCAGCACCTGCCCTCCGGGGCCGACGCGAACGCGCTGACCTACGACCAGTTCCTGGATTGGGCCGTCGCCGCGCGGCGCGCCAACGGCAACCGGCCGATGCTCGGCCTTCCCGCCGGGCCCAAGGGGCTGCTGCACCGGTTCGTGCAGGGCTTTCTGCTGCCGTCGTTCACCGGCGGCCAGATCACCACCTTCCGGTCGCCGGAGGCCGTGACGGCCTGGCAGTACTTTCGCGAATTGTGGTCCAACTGCGCGCCTTCCAGCACCAATTACGACTTCATGCAGGACGCGCTGGACAGCGGCGAGGTGCGCATGGCCTGGGATCACGTGGTCCGGCTGGCGCAGGCGCCCGCCCGCGAGCCGCAGCGGTGGCGCATGCTGCCCGCCCCGCGCGGTCCGCACGGCCTCGGGTACATGGCCGTGGTCACCGGGCTGGCGGTGCCCAAGCACAGCCCGGATCCCGAACTGGCACAACGCACCATCGCGACCCTCACCCAGCCGCAGACACAGCTCGAGTTGCTGCGCTCCAACGGTTTCTTCCCGTCCGTCGACACCGCCGTCCCCGGCGACCTGCCCGCGGCGGCCATATCGGAGGCCGAGGCGCTGCGCCGCCAGCGGGACGCGCCGGGTGCGCTACTGTCGCTGCCGCCGGTCGGCCTCGGCAAGCGCGAAGGCGAGGTGAGCAAGGTGTTCCAGGACAGTTTCCGTTCGATCGTGCTGGGCGGTAACGATATTCGCGCCACGCTCGACCAGCAGGCGCGGGTATTGCAGGGCATCCTCGACGATCTGCGCGTGCCGTGCTGGGCGCCGGATCCCGTGTCCGAACCGTGCCGGGTGGGGTGAGCGATGGCCGCACGACTGCGTTCGCCGTGGCTTCTGCTGCTGCCCTCGATCGTGCTGCTGGCGGCATTGTTCGGCTGGCCGCTGGTACAGGCGGTGGCGGCGGCGTTCCGCGACGACCACGGCTTCACCCTCGCGCACTGGCGGCGTCTCGTCGACGACCCGTATTTCTTTCCCGCGCTGCGCAATACGCTGCTACTGATCGTGATCGTGGTGCCGATCCAGTTGGTGTTGTCGATCGGTATGGCGCTGCTGTTGCAGGCGCGGCCGCGGTTCGCCGCCGCACATTTCTACCTGTGGTGCGTGCCGCTGGCGGTCTCGGAGCTGGCCGCGGGACTGGTGTGGCTGGCCGTCTTCGGCAATCGCGGATACCTGAATTCGCTGCTGGTGTGGCTGGGGCTGTCCGAGGACGGGGTGCAGTGGCTCGGCTATCAGCACACCGGGACCATGCTGCTGGCCGTGGTGGTCGCCGAGATCTGGCGGGCGACATCGCTGGTGTTCGTGATCGTGATCGCCGGAATGCAGCTGCTCCCACGCGATTACGACGAGGCCGCCCAGGTGTTCGGCGCGAATCCGTGGCAGCGGCTGCGGCACGTGACGCTGCCGCTGCTCGGGCCCAGTCTCCAGGTGGCCCTCATCCTGCGCACCATCCTGGCGCTCCAGGCCTTCGCCGTCGCCCAGGCCCTCACCGGCCGTGACTTCCCGCTGCTCGTCGGCGAGACCTACCAGTGGTACTCGAACCTTCAGAACCCCGCGGTCGCGAGCTGCGTATCGCTGGTCGTCCTGGCCATCTCCCTCGCCACCGCGTTCTTCTACCTCCGCACCGTCCGAGATCCCGAGGGCGCGCGATGAAAACCCTTCCGCCGATCGATCGCGCGCCGCTGCGCAGGCGGCGGTGGCGGGCCGTGGGTGTTCAGGTCGCGTGCGTGGTGATCACGCTGTTCATGGCCTTGCCGATCGTGCTCGTCGCCCTGTCGGCGTTCTCCTCGCGCGAGGCGCTCAACCGCTTCCCGAAGCCGTTGGCGCCGGACGAATTCTCGGCCGACACCCTGGTGTCGTTCTTCCGCGCCACCGGAACGGCCGCGGCCCTGGGGAATTCGGTGCTGGTCGGGCTCTACACCGTGTTCTGGTCGCTGGTCGTCGGTGCTCCGGCGGGATATGCCTTGGCGCGCTACGGCTTCCGTGGACGGGACGCGTATCAGGTGTTCGTGCTGCTGGTGCGGGCATTGCCGATCGTGGTGCTGTCGGTGCCGCTGGCGACGATCTTCCTGCACCTGCACGTCTACGACACGGTGCTGGCGGTCACGCTGGTACACACGGTGCTGGCGCTGCCCACCACGGTGCTCATCACCGCGAGCATCTTCGTCTCGGTTCCGGCCGATCTCGAGGAGGCGGCCCGCGTCTTCGGCTGCAGCAGATGGCAGGCCGCGCGCAGAGTCGTTGTGCCGCTGGCCCTTCCGGGCCTGGCGGCGTCGTCCATCTTCACCTTCGTACTGTCCTGGAACGAGATCCTGGGCGCGACCATCGTGACACTGAGCCACCGCACGCTGCCCGCCCAGGTGCTCACCGCGCTGGGCGAGGCGTCCACGCCGTACCGGTTCGCGGGCGGGTTCGCGCTGATCGTCCCGGCACTGCTGTTCATCCTGGTGATGCGGCGCTATCTGGTGAACATGTGGGGGACGACGCTGCGATGAGACGTCGGAGAACAGGGGTTTCGGTATGGCTGAGGTGATCCTGCGCGAGCTGGTGAAGACCTATCCGGGTGGCACCGTGCGCGCCACCGACGACGTCTCGCTGGAGATCGCCGACGGCGAGTTCATGGTGCTGCTCGGCCCGTCCGGCTGCGGCAAGACCACCCTGCTGCGCATGATCGCCGGGCTCGACCTGCCCGACTCCGGGCAGATCGTCATCGGCGGCCGCGACGTCACCTATCTCGAACCGCGGCGGCGCAACCTGTCGATGGTGTTCCAGTCCTATGCGGTGTTCCCCAACAAGAAGGTGTCCGACAACATCGGATTCGGCCTGCGGGTGCACGGCGTGCCCGCCGAGGAGATCCGCCGCAAGGTCGCCTGGGCCGCGGACCTGCTGCAGCTGACGCCGTATCTGGACCGCTACCCGGCGCAGCTGTCCGGCGGCCAGCGCCAGCGGGTCGCGGTCGCCCGCGCGATCGTGATGGACGCCGATGTGCTGCTCATGGACGAGCCGCTGTCGAATCTGGATGCGCTGCTGCGGATGTCGTTCCGGGCCGAGTTGAAGAAGCTGGTTGCCGAACTCGGCACCACCACCGTGTACGTCACCCACGACCAGGTGGAGGCCCTGTCGCTGGGCCACCGCGTGGCGGTGCTGCGCGACGGGCGGATCGCGCAGACCGGCACCCCGACCGACGTCTACGACCGGCCCGCCACCGAATTCGTCGGCGGCTTCCTCGGCAGCCCGCCGATGAACTTCCTCACCGGCACGGTCGCGGCCGCGCGCCTCGAGCTGGGCGGCCAATCGCTGGCGGTCCCCGCGGCCCTGTCGTCGTTCGAGGGCCGCGAGCTGCGACTCGGCATCCGGCCCGAAGCGGTCGTGATGGGCGATCCCGGCACCGTGCGCGGCGAACTGCAGGTGCTCGAGCCGCTCGGCTCGTCGACCCTGCTCACCGCCGAGGTCGCCGGGCAGGCGTTGAAGATCCAGGCCCCGGCCGGGTTCCGCGCCGAACCCGGCAGCGCGCTGGCCCTGCGCCTCCCGCCCGAGGCGAGCCGCTGGTACGACCCGGACACCGGACTGCTGCTCGCCACCGCGTAGCGCCCGCCGACCCTGGCCGGAAATACGGATTTCCTGGCCGCAGCTGTGTGCCACCCGAGGCGCTTTCCTCGCTAACGTCCCAGGTGGGGTGGTACCGGCGACGGAAGGCAGGACATGGCGTTCGACTACGACGTGGTGGTCATCGGGTCCGGGTTCGGCGGCAGCGTCACCGCGCTGCGCCTGACCGAGAAGGGGTACCGGGTCGGCGTACTCGAGGCCGGCCGCCGCTTCGCCGACGACGAGTTCGCCGCGACCTCTTGGCGCGCCCGGCGCTTCCTGTGGGCGCCCAAACTCGGCTGCTTCGGCATCCAGCGCCTGACACTACTGAAGGACACCTTCATCATGAGCGGCGCGGGGGTCGGCGGCGG
The DNA here is from genome assembly GCF_029868745.1 of Nocardia wallacei. Taxonomy (GTDB): domain Bacteria; phylum Actinomycetota; class Actinomycetes; order Mycobacteriales; family Mycobacteriaceae; genus Nocardia; species Nocardia wallacei_B. The sequence continues at coordinate 75,327 of NZ_JARWOP010000235.1, forward strand.
CTCGCTGGTGTACGCCAACACGCTCTACGAACCGCCGGAGAAGTTCTTCGCGGACCCGCAGTGGGCGCACATCACCGATTGGCGCGCCGAACTCGCCCCGCACTACGACCAGGCCAAGCGGATGCTGGGCGTGACGATCAACCCGGCCACCACCGCGGCCGACCGGGTGCTGGCGGAGGTCGCCGAGGACATGGGCGTCGGCGCCGGCTATCGGAGCACGCCGGTCGGAGTGTTGTTCGGCGGCAACGGGGTTCGGCCCGGTCAAGAGATCCCCGATCCGTTCTTCGGTGGCGTCGGCCCGGATCGCCGCGCCTGCACCCACTGTGGCGAGTGCATGACCGGGTGCCGCCACAACGCCAAGAACACTCTGGTCAAGAACTATCTGTATCTGGCCGAGAAGTCCGGCGCGACAGTGCATGCACTCACCACGGTGGTCGACGTCCGGCCGCTTCCGGACGGCGGATACGCCATCGAGACCGTTCGCACCGGCCGCTGGGTCCGTAAGGCGCGCAAAACCTTCACCGCCGAACAGGTGGTCTTCTCCGCCGCCGCGCTGGGCACCCAGAAACTCCTGCACCGCCTGCGCGATACCGGGTCGCTACCGGGCATCTCAACGCGGCTCGGGTATCTGTCGCGCACCAATTCCGAAGAGCTGCTGTCGGTTCGCAGCCGCGACAAGACCACCGACTTCACCAAGGGCGTGGCCATCACCTCCTCGGTGCATCCCGACCCCGACACCCACATCGAACCGGTGCGCTACGGCAAGGGCAGCAATGTGCTCTCGCTGATGACGACGGTGATGTTCGACGAGGACGGCCACACCTCCCCGATCCGGCTGTGGCTGCGCGAATTGCGCCGCGGCCGAAGGGATCTGCCCGTGATCCTCAATCCGCGGCACTGGTCGGAACGGATGATCGGGCTGCTGGTCATGCAGTCGGTGGACAACTCCATCACCACCTACACCCGCCGCGGCGCGTTCGGCCGCCGCCGCATGACCACCAAACAGGGTGTGGGACAACCGAACCCGACCTGGATTCCGGCCGGTCACGAGGTGGCCCGGCGGGTCGCGGAGAAGATCGACGGCATTCCCACCGGAAGCATCACCACACCGTTCGGCATCCCCATGACCGGGCACTTCATCGGCGGCTGCGTCATCGGCGACTCACCCGACAGCGGCGTTGTCGACCCGTACCACCGCATGTACGGCCACCCCGGGCTGCATGTCATCGACGGCTCGACGATCTCGGCCAACCTCGGCGTGAATCCGTCCCTGACGATCACCGCCCAGGCCGAACGCGCGGTGTCGCTGTGGCCCAACCGTGGTGAGGCGGACCCGCGCCCGGAACTCGGTGCGCCGTACCGCCGCCTCGGCCCCGTCACGCCGCACCGCCCCGTGGTGCCCGCCGACGCACCGGCCGCGCTGCGGCTGCCGATCGTCGACATCACCCACCGCCCGGCCGACGACGCCGGTCTCAGGAATTGATGCCCGCGGTCAGGATCGCCGCCAGCTCCCGGTAGGCGTGCGCGTCGTCCATGCCGGTGCCGGCGCGCACGCCGCCCTGCTGGATGCGGACCATCATGGTGGCGGCCAGGTCGGCGGCGAAGGCGGCGTGGACGTCACGGAACTCGCCCGCGGCGACGCCGTCGGTGATCAGCTCGCGCACCCGGCGCGCGGCGATCCTGGTGTTCTTCTCGTACACCGCGCGCGCCGGGGCGAAGGCGTCCAGGTCGGTCATGAACCGCTCGGAGGCGGCCGACAGCTCGGTGCCGACCGCCGACAGGTAGGCGACGATACGCCGTTGCGCCCCATCGACTTCCGCGATCCGCGACTCCACCGCGTCGGTAGCGCGCCGGAAGAAGTGCACGGTCGCCGCCCGCACCAGTTGTTCCTTACTCCCGGCGAGGGTGTACAGCGTGGATTTCGAGCAGCGCAGGCGCGCCGCGATCTCGCCGAGCGTCAGATGCGCGAAGCCCTCGGTCAGGAACAGGTCGACCAACGCGTCGAACAGTTCGGTGCGCCGCCGGGTGGCGAACTCGGCGCGGGTGGGCTGGACCATATCCGCGATAGTACTGACGTACTGCTTGCGGTACCGTCCGGCGGAACAGTACCGTGAGCGGTAATCTGGTACTGTCTGCCGTTCGACCAGCAAGGAGCCGCGCGTGGCCGTCGATCGCCTGCTGCCCACCGCCGAAGCGCGGGACCTGATCCAGCTGACCCGCGATATCGCGGACAAGACGCTCGCGCCGATCGTCGACGCGCACGAGAAGGCCGAGACCTATCCCGAGGGTGTGTTCGCGACGCTGGGTGAGGCCGGGCTGCTGAGCCTGCCGTACCCGGCCGAATGGGGCGGCGGCGACCAACCCTACGAGGTGTACCTCCAGGTGCTCGAGGAGATCGCGGCGCGATGGGCGGCGGTGGCCGTGGCGGTGAGCGTGCACAGCCTGTCCTGCTATCCGCTGCTGGCCTTCGGCACCGAGGAGCAGCGGCAGCGGTGGCTGCCGGACATGCTGGGCGGTACCACGATCGGCGCCTACAGCCTGTCCGAGCCGCAGGCCGGATCCGATGCCGCGGCCCTGACCTGCAAGGCGGTCCCGGGCCCGGACGGCTACCGCGTCACCGGCACCAAGGCGTGGATCACGCACGGCGGCCGCGCCGACTTCTACACACTGTTCGCCCGCACCGGCGAGGGCTCGCGCGGCATCTCCTGCTTCCTCGTCGACAAGGACACTCCCGGACTGAGTTTCGGCAAGCCGGAGGAGAAGATGGGCCTGTCCGCGGTGCCCACGACCAGCGCCCACTACGACGACGCCCGGATCGACGCCGACCGCCGCATCGGCGCGGAGGGCCAGGGCCTCCAGATCGCTTTCAGCGCACTGGATTCCGGCCGCCTCGGCATCGCGGCGGTGGCGGTCGGCCTGGCGCAGGCGGCCCTGGACGAGGCGGTCGACTACGCCCGGCAGCGCACCGCGTTCGGCCGCCGGATCATCGACCATCAGGGCTTGGGCTTCCTGCTGGCGGACATGGCCGCGGCGGTCGACTCCGCCCGCGCCACCTATCTCGACGCCGCCCGCCGCCGCGACGCCGGACTTCCCTACTCCCGCAACGCTTCCGTGGCCAAGCTGGTCGCCACCGACGCCGCCATGAAGGTCACCACCGACGCCGTGCAGGTGCTCGGCGGCTACGGCTACACCCGTGACTTCCGGGTGGAGCGCTACATGCGCGAGGCCAAGATCACCCAGATCTTCGAGGGCACCAACCAGATTCAGCGCCTGGTCATCGCCCGCTCGCTCGCGGGGTCCTGAAGCCGGGGCAGGACTCGGGTGCGTCAGTACACCGTGGTCGGATCCGGGTCGGCGGTGAGTTCGCCGCGCAGCAGCCGGACGAAGACCTCGGCGAAGCGCAGCAACCACACGGTGTCCACGTTGCGGCAGTAGCGCGTGGCCCCACCGCCGGTCCCCCAGCCGTTCACGACCTCCTGCGGGATCGCGGGCGTCCATCCGTGCAGGCGGTCACGCACGCGCTCGGACAACTCCACCACGGTCGCCACCCGGCCGGGATCGCTGCCGAGATACTTGTCCAGCGCGGGCCGGACGCTCCCGGTGACACTCGCCTGCCTCCGCCACTCGACGCCGGCCTCCGCCAGCCAGACGGGGCGGTCCGGGTCGGCGTCGATTTCCGCCGAGAGCAGATGCAGCCACAACTCCGCGGACTCGTCGCGACACCAGAAGCCGCCGTCGCGGTAGTCGATGTAGGAGGTGCCCATGCGCGGTAGTCCACCACGGCCCACCCGTCCCTCCCATCGCTGGTGAGCGGGGTCGCCGGGTTACGAACCGAGGGCCGGGCTCACCTCTTTCCACTCGTGTTCCCACGCGGCGCTGCGTCGACGATCGAGCAGTCGGCCGCTCAGCCACACCACAACGCCTGTGGCCGTGGCGATTCCCGCAAAGGTGAGTAGACCGAGGCCGATGCCCTGGCCGATCGCCGCGTCGGCCGCGACGGGATCGGTGGTGGGGCGGCCGTCGGGCCCCAGCCACAGTTCGATCCGATCGCCGCGCTTCGCGGTTCCGGCCACATCGACCGGCGCCTCACCCGTGCGGCCCTCGTGGTTCCACCGCGCCTCGGCCTGCATTCGGTCCACGGTCACCCGGTCGGTGGCGGGCACCCGGACCGGGTCCGTGATGACCACCGCAGGCACCGTCACCTTCGCGGCATTCTCCGATTCGATGCGCGCGACCGCGGCGGTGTAGCCGTCGACACCCGCGGGTATCGAGGCCGGGATCGCCAGCAGGACCACCACCGCCGCCAGCAGCCGGATCCAGCCCTCCACCCGGTCGACCCCGCGCAGCATCGGATTTCGCGCCCACGGTGCGAGCCGCCAGGCGCGCCGCACCATCGAAATGTCGCGTACCATCTCGACCTCGAGTCGCACTCACCAGACGGGCCGGTTCGGCTACTTCCCGAGCGCCGAGGCCAGCTCCTTCTTCGTCATCTTGGAACGGCCCGAGATACCACGCTGCCGCGCCTCGTTGTAGAGCTGGTCGCGGGTCGGTCCGCCGGGGCCGCTGTGCGACCGCTGCCCGCCGCGGCGCTGCGGGGATTTGTCCCGCACACTCGACTTGCTCGCCGTGCGCGACTGTCCGGACTGGGCGCGGTTCTTGTTCACCGTGCGCGCCGCGATCTCCTTGGACCGGCGGGTACTCGCGCCCCGGCTCTGCTCGGAATCCTTGATGTGCTCGTATTCGCGTTCCTGTTTCGCGGTCCATTCCTTGGGCATCTCACACCTCCAGTGTTCGTCACGGAATGAATTCCTGGACTTTGGCTTTCGCGCCCTGCGCCACCAGGTGCAACGCGTCGGGATCGCCGTGCAGCAGCGCCGAGGCGGTGTCCTTCAGCTGATCCCAGGTGGCGTGCGGCGGGATCGGCGGCATCTCCGGATCGCACCGGACGTCGAGCAGCACGGGACCGTCGGCTGCGAAGGCGCGGTCCCAGGCGTCCCCGAGCTGGTCCGGGTTGTCGACGGAGATCGCGGTGAAGCCGGCGCAGCGCGCGATATCGGCGTAGGAGACATCCGGAAGAGTCTGGGACTCTTCGAATTTCGGCGCGCCGCCCATCGCCCGCAACTCCCAGGTGACCTGGTTCAGGTCGTTGTTGTGGAAGACGCAGACGATCAGGCGCGGGTCGCTCCACCGGTCCCGGTAGCGGGCGATGGTGAGCAGTTCGGCCATGCCGTTCATCTGCATGGCGCCGTCACCGGCCAGCGCGATCGCGGGCCGATCCGGATGGGCGAATTTGGCGCCGATCGCATACGGCACGGCGGGCCCCATGGTGGCGAGCGTGCCCGACAGCGAGCCGCGCATCTCGCCGCGCATCCGCAGGCACCGCGCGTACCAGTTGGTGGACGAGCCGGAATCCGCTGTCACGATGGCGTTCTCGGGAATTCGCTGCGACAACTCCCAGACCACCCGCATCGGATTCACCGGGTGCGCCTCGAGCATCGATTGCCGCTCCACGACCTCCCACCAGCGCTGCACATTCTTTTCGATCGTCTCCCGCCAGGACCGGTCCTGCTTCCGCTGCACCAGTGAAATCAGCTGGGCGACAGTAGCTTTGGCGTCGCCGATCAAGTTCACCTCGGTCGGGTAGCGCATGCCGATGAAGGCGCCGTCGATGTCGATCTCGACGGCGCGGGCCTGCCGGAAGTCGGGCAGGAACTGGGAATAGGGGAAGTTCGACCCGATGATGAGCAGCGTGTCGCAATCGCGCATCAGCTCGTAGCTCGGGCGGCTGCCGAGCAGCCCGATCGGGCCGGTGACGAACGGCAGGTCGTCGGGCAGCACATCCTTGCCCAGCAGGGCCTTCGCGACACCGGCGCCGGTGCGCTCGGCGAGTTCGGTGATCTCCGCCGCCGCTCCCCTGGCGCCCTGCCCGACCAGGATCGCCACCTTGGATCCGGCGTCGATGATCTCGGCCGCGCGGCGGACCTCCTCGGCCGGGGGCAGCACCGTGCCCGGGTGGACCGGTCCCGGCGCGCTCGAGGGCACCTGCTTGAACTCGTGCGCCGGCGGCTCGTACGGCTGCTCCTGCAGATCGGCGGGCACGATGATCGCGGTCGGCGCGCGCCGGGTCATCGCGACGCGGATCGCGCGGTCGAGCGCGTTGGGGAGCTGCGCGGGGACATTCACCTCCACCAGATAGTCGCTCGCGACATCCTTGTAGAGGCTTTGCAGATCGACTTCCTGCTGGTAGCTGCCGCCCATGGCGCTGCGGGCCGTCTGACCGACGATCGCCACCACCGGCACGTGGTCCAGTTTCGCGTCGTACAACCCGTTCAGCAGGTGGATGGCGCCGGGACCGGAGGTGGCCGTGCACACCCCGACCTTCCCGCTGAACTTGGCGTAACCGGTGGCCTGGAACGCGGCCATCTCCTCGTGCCGGGCCTGGATGAACGCCGGATTGTCCGCGGCCCGGCCGAAGGCGGCCACCAGCCCGTTGATCCCGTCACCGGGGTAGCCGAAGACCTGCTCGACCCCCCACTCTCGCAGCCGCTGCACGATGTGGTCGCCCACTTGTTGCTCAGCCATCGCCTCTCCTGTCCGTGTCGGGTCGTCCGGGGGCGCTGTCGGCCGGATACCCGGGAACCGGCCCACCAATCACGGGGGCGTACCCAGTGCCTACGGGACTCGAGCGGCCGTTCGCATGACGGCGAAGTCGAGCCCGAAGTTGTTGAATGTCAGCGGAAGTGGGGCTTCGGGGCCCGGGCGGGGGTGTGAGCGCAGCCGGAAATCCAGTGCCGTCAGCAGATGGGCCAGCAGTGCGCTGGTGGTGAACAGGACCAGATTCTGCCCGGGACACCCGGCGGGCCCCGCGCTGAACGGGACCAGTTGCGGATACTGCTCGGCGCGGCCGTCCAGCCAGATCTCGGGCACGAACTCGTTCGCGAACGGCAGCAGGTCCGGGTCGCGATGGAAGGCCGGGACGGTGATGAGCAGTGCGGCGCCCGGTGCCGTCACGAACAGTTCGGCACCGGCCCGCCAGGTCGCCGCCGCCGTCACCTCCCGCAGGATCATGGGGGTCGTCGGCCACAGCCGCACCGACTCCAGCACGCACGCGCGCAGGTACTGCCGCAGGCCGAGGTGTTCGGGATCGACGGCGTCCGACACCGCGCGGGCGTGCTGGCTCGGATGGGTCGCCAGCACGGCCAACGCCCTGCTCAGTGCCATTCCGGCGGCATCGAAGGCGAACAGCCAGTGCGGGATCTGGCCGACCGGGTCGACGGCGCCGGCGCCCGGCAGACGGGCCACCGTCCCGGCCAGACTGTCGGGGGCGGCGTTCTCGACATACCGCTCCAGCCGATCGAAGAACCGTTCGCGACGCCGTCGCCGCGGCGGCACCAGGAACGACCAGTTCGCGGCCGAGCGCAGCCGCCACAGCTCGTCGGTGATCGCGTCGTCGTCGCGGGCCGGGTCGCCGAGCGTGATCCGCCGGACGAGCCGCCACCATGCGGTGGTGAAGTGCGCCGCATCCAAATGCCCGCGCCGCAGGGCGGAGTCGACGATCTCGTTCGCCTCCTCGGCCACGACCGCGGCGAACGGGCCCGCCAGCCGGTGCATCGGAGAGGCGGTGTCGAGCGCCGCCTCGTTGAACGCCCGGCGCTCCTCGCGCACCGGTTCGTCGGACACCAGCACGCCGTGCGGCTGGAACTGGCGCAGCGCCGCGCGCTTCTCCCGATTGGCCGGATGGAACGGCGTCGGGGCGCCCGCCAGCACCGTCGCGACATCCTCGGGATCGAGCACGATGACGAACCGCCGCCCCGGAATCACCAGTTCCACCGGCCCCGACCCGTATTCCTCGCGCAACTGCCGGATCCGCCCGACGGTCCGGCGATCGGCCTGCACGCGTTCGAGCGCACCCATCACCGCCCGCCGCCGGGCGATCACGCCCGACGCCACCGCCGTGAATCCGAGATCGGCCAGTATCGCCGCCGCGCGGACCCCGGTGATCCGATGGCCTTCGCCCATGTGCTCCTCCAGACTGCTACGGCGATTCCGACGTCAGTGGCCCTGCTGGTCGCTCAGGGCCAAGCCCTCCTTGGCCTTGACCCGCCGGTGCTCGAGCAGCAGCCAGGTCACACCCGTGATCGCGCATACCGCCGCCACCACCCCGGCGACCACGGCCCAGCCCGCGAAGCCGTATCCGGCGGCGGTCAGCGCCAGTGCCATGGCAACGATCCCCAACGCGCACAGCACAATTCCGGGCACGTTGTAGCCGTCCTCCAGGCCTTCTCCGGCATGGTTGCGTGACGTGCGCGCGTCGTCGGGGAATCCGGCCGAGTCACGGTCGTCCGAGCGGCCGGTCCTCGTGGTGGCGGCGCCCGTGTAGTCGAGGGCGCGAATCGATTCCCGCCGGTTGTAGACGTGGTCCATGGTTGATCACACTCCCTTCACCAACGCGCATACCCGCCGAATCCGGTTCGAACCGACCCGCCCGCCGGTGGCCCGCACCACGATTGCGGTCGCCGTTCGGGGTATTCGACAGTCGTGACTTCCCATACCGACCCCATCGCCCCGGCGCTGCCCGCACCGCGCGGAGAGCTGTCCGGCGTCGTCCTCGACATGCTGCGCGGCGTCACCGGGTGGACCGAGCCCGATGTCTCCGGCGCCGACCCGTACGGCGAGGACCTGCACCTGGCGCTGCACGTCTGTTACGAACTGCACTACCACGGCTTCGAGGCGGTGGACCCGGCCTGGGAGTGGGATCCGGATTTGCTGCGGCTGCGGGCGCGGCTCGAGGAGCGCTTCTCGACCGCACTGCGCGGGGACGTGAGCGGCGGGTCGGACCTGGCCGCCGAGCTGGAACAGCTGGTGACCGAGCCCGTCGAGGCGACCGGCGTCGGCGCGTTCCTGCGCGATCAGGGCGAATGGTGGCAGGTGCGGGAGTACTTCGTGCACCGCTCGATCTACCACCTCAAGGAGGCAGACCCGTACGCGTGGGTGATCCCGCGACTGCGGGGGCAGGCCAAGGCGGCGCTGGTGGCCGTGGAATTCGACGAGTTCGGCGGCGGCCGCGGTGAGCGCGTGCACGCTCAGCTGTTCGCCGATCTGCTCGACGGCGCCGGGCTGAATTCCGGATACCTGCACTACCTGGATGCCACCCCCGCGCCGATGCTGGCCCTGGTGAACATGATGTCGCTGTTCGGCCTGCACCGGGCGCTGCGCGGCGCGCTGGTCGGGCACTTCGCGACGGTCGAGATCACCTCGCCGCCCGCGTCGCGGCGCATGGTGGAGACCCTGGAGAGGTTGCGGGCGGATCCGGCGTGCGTGCGGTTCTACGCCGAGCACGTCGAGGCCGACGCCGTCCACGAACAGGTCATGCGCCGCGACGTGATCGGCGACCTGCTCGAGCGGGAACCGGCGCTCACGGAGTCGGTGGTCTTCGGCATCCAGGCGACCGATCTGCTCGAGAACCGGATCGATCGGCAACTGCTCGACAGCTGGCAGGCCGGGCGGAGTTCACTGCGCGGCACCGAAGCGGTTCCGGCGGATTGACCGCCCGGATCGGGGTTATCCATCGACCATGATCTTCTTCCGCGCACCGGGTGTCTACCGGCCACGGGCAGATACGAGACTGCTCATGCGAGCCATGGCGGCGGCCGCGATGCCGCGCGACGCGGAGGTGCTCGACGTGTGCACCGGGACCGGCGCCGTCGCGGTGGAAGCACTGCGGCTGGGCGCGAAAAAGGTTACCGCCGTGGATGTTTCCCGCTCGGCGCTGCTGTCCGCTTGGGTCAACAGCCGCCTGCGCGGTGGGCGGCTGGAACTGCTGCACGGCGAGTTCGATCGAGTACTGCGGAACCGCCGATTCGATACCGTGCTGGCGAATCCGCCGTACGTGCCGGGGCCGGAGCCGTCCGCCGCGCACGGCGCCGCGCGGGCCTGGGAGGCCGGTCCGAACGGCCGGGCGCTGCTCGATCCGCTGTGCCGGATGATGCCCGGCCTGTTGAACCGGCGCGGGACGGCGCTGATCGTGCATTCCGCGCTGTGCGATCCGGACGAGACGATGCGCCTGCTGCGCGACGGCGGGCTGAAGGCGGCGGTCGCGGCGCGCGAGCCGAACGAGTTCGGTCCCGTGCTGCACGCCCGCGCCTCCTGGCTGGAAGCGGTCGGGTTGATCGAGCCCGGCCGGCGACACGAGGAACTGGTGGTGATCCGTGCCGACCGAACCGCACTCTGAGAGCAGGCGCGTCACGCTCACCAAGGACGGGCCCGCCCTGATCGAGGGCCCCGTGGACCTGGTGACCGACGACGGCGCCACCATCCACTGCGACCGCTTCGTCGTCGCGGTCTGCATGTGCCGCCGCTCGCGCACCTACCCCCTCTGCGATACCAGCCACCGCCGCCACAAGCGCGCCACCCGCGACTGACGCGACCGAGAACAACTCCGGAAGAGCCCGGACGAACTCGCCGACCGCTTCCACATCGAGAAGATCCCCAGTCCGAGCGGCGTCGTCCACCACTTTCTCTGGCTCCGCTGAGCAAGGTGCCTCTATTATAGAGGCATGCATGACAGTGTTGTTCTCGAAACGTGGCGGTCCGGTGATGCCGGACCGCTGGCCACCGTATTAGCAGAGGGGGCGGTGTTCTCCAGCCCGGTCGCCGACTATCACGGGCGCGCGAACGTCGCACACATGCTGAGCGTGATCGCGACGGTGCTGGACGGGGTCGATCGGTCCTCGGTCTGGCCCGGCGACGGGGACCGGATGTTCGCTTTCACCGCACGGGCCGGCGGGGAGAACCTGCAGGGCGTCATCCGCGAGGAACGCGATGCGGACGGCAAGCTGCACCACGTGACCTTGTTCCTGCGGCCGTACCGAGTCTTACGCGCGGCGATCGCGACAATGGCACGGCGGCTGGAGGATTCGCCCCTGCCCGAACCCGCGGCATAGCCGTGGCCGCCGACCTCCCCACCCCGGGACGACCGGTCCGCGGCTCCACCACCGGCCGCCCGATCATGGCCCTGTTCGACCTGATCGGCCGCCGCTGGGTACTCCGCGTGCTCTGGGAACTCCACCGAGCCGAACACCCGCCGACCTTCCGCGAACTCCGCACCGCCTGCGGCGACATCTCCTCCAGCGTCCTGACCCGCCGCCTCCAAGAACTCACCGAGGCCGGCTTGATCACGCACGACAACGGCTACGCCCTGACCCCCCTCGGCACCCGCCTGATCGACCATCTGCAACCCCTCACCCGATGGGCCGAGGAGTGGAATCAACACCGCGCCGGCGACTCGGACCGAATGATATGATTCTCATATATTATGAAATCCGGAGAGATGCCCGAGGCGGGCCGCCGGACAGCGGAGAGGTCATGTCATGTTCGTCATCATCGGAGCCACCGGCATCGTGGGCCGGGAAGTGGTCAGTCGGCTGCGCGCGGGCGGCGCCGGTGTCACTGCCGTGACCCGGAACGACCGGACGGCGCAGTTTCCACCGGGAACCGTTGTCGTACAGGGTGATCCATCGATACCCCGCCTTCCGGACGCGACGTGGGACGGCGCGGAGGCAGTGCTGCTGAGCTCTCGTGCCGCGCTCGGGACGGCAACCGAAATACTCGCGGCCGCAGCAGATCACGGGGTACGCCGGGTAGTCGCGATCTCGGCCGCCACGGTCGAGTTCCCCGCCGGTGAGCCGCGGTTCATAGCCGGGTTCCGGGCGCTGGAGCACGCGGCCGAAGCGTCGGGACTGCGTTGGAGCTCATTGCGCTGCAGCGACTTCCACGCGAACGCGCTGGCCTGGGCGCCGCAATTGCGAACCGGTGACGTGGTGCGCGGCGCCTACGGAAAGGCCGCCACCTCACCCATCCACGAACGTGACATCGCCGCCGTCGCCGTCCGCGCCCTGACCGAGGACGACCACCACGGCCGCCACTACGTCCTCACCGGCCCTGCCGCACTCACCCAATACGACAAGGTGCGCCTTCTGGGTGCGGCCCTCAACCGCCACCTGTCCTTCGCCGAACTCACGCCCGAGCAGGTCCGCGCCGCCATGACGGCGCAGGGCCTACCGGATGACGTCCCGGACCGGCTGCTCGGCTCGCTGGCCGACTACGCCCGCGCCGCAGGATCGACCACGACGACGGTCGCCGACCTGCTCGGCCGCCCCGCCCTCGATTTCGCCACCTGGGCCGCCGACCACGCCACCGCCTTCACCCGCTGAGAGACCGTTCATGGCACGAAACCGCCTGAAGGCCAGTGCCTCCGGCGGAATGCGCGAGCCTTGGCCTGATTGCCGCATGTTTCCATCGAGCACCAGGTGCGCGACTTGTTGCGGGAGTGGGCGTAGTACGCCTGGTGATCGGCGGCCTCGCCGCGCCGGCGCTGGCCGTTCGTGCTCGCCGACGAAGCCAACGGTGATGCCGAACAAGTGCGAAGGGCCGGCGACGAACGTTGGCGTGGGTGTTGGGCGTTGCGCTAGGAGCGTCGCCGGTGGCGATACGTTAGAGAAGTTGCGGATCGTTCATATCCCGGCGTGTGAAGCGCGCCAAAGGGTGTGTTCGCGGCTGATGGCCTCCTCTGCGTCGCCGGCGGCGGTTGCCCAGCGCTGTTCGTCTTGTTGGTTGCGGAGTAGTTCGCTGATGACGCTGAGTTCGTGTGACGCAATGACATACGCGGTTGCTGTGGACGAGTGCTGGCGTGCTGTCGACCAAGCGGCCAGAGCGGCCACGGTGGCGGCGATGATTCCGGCCAGGTCGAAGTCGACCACTCCGAACGCTTTTGCCAGTGCCCCAGCCACGCCGACTACTTCGAACATGAGCACTAGCGCCTGCAGGCGTCCGGCTCGGCGACGGTGGTACTGGGCTTTGGTCGCGTACCAGAATTGCTGGTCGGTTATGCGGTGGTGTAGATACGCTTCGCGTCGTTCGTTCAGTGGCGCGTGTCGGAGGCGGCGCATGCGATCGGTGATTGCGGGTGCTGTGGTCGGTTGAATCGCGACGGCAGGCAGGTCGCGTTGGATCAGGCTGACCCGGTCCACGAACACCTTGTCAGCTTCGTCGTCGGGCATGGTCCGCGGGAATGGTTGTGCTGCGATCGCGTAGCGCCAGGACAGGGTTTTGACCGATTCGGCCAGAGCGCGGCCTTCGTACCAGGATTTGCCGGGCGCTCGTTGCAGTACTGCGACGTCGACCGCAAGCGCGCAGACGAACGCAAGTGCGGTGATCACGGCGGCAATGTCGGTGCGCGAGTCACCGATTCGGACCGTGAAGGCGGCCGACGCGGCGGCGAGAACAGCGAGCGACAGTTGCAGTCGGAGTGCTCGTAGGTAGGATTTCTGTCCGTGGGTCGAGGCTTGGTCGGCTGCCTGGAACAGGCCGGGATAGTCTTCGGGCCGCACCAAATCCCATCCGCTACTTGACATTTACGTAGATCTACCAGATTCGGGTGTGTCCGGTCGACCGAAGCTCTACATTGCTGTGCGGCCGATCGCGAAAGGGGAGGCGGGCTGGGGCGATACCAGGGCTTCGCGAACTGCTGCAGCCCCCGAACCAGACAGAACGCACCGGCAAGCTGGCGTCATCGTAGCCTGCCGATATATCTTGCTCTCCAACCGGTTTCGATCGACGAGCCTTATCTGAGTATTCACCGACACTGTGCGGACATCGGCGGTGCGCAGATGCGGGGGTGCATTGTTGTGGGCAGCGACGTCCAGTACGACGCTTTCCTTTCCTATCGCAGTACAACCGACCGCCGATTGGCCGGCGCGATCCACCGTGACCTGCGTGCGGTGGTGCGCCGGGTGGACGGCGCGGCCGAACCCAAGGTGTTCTGGGACGAGAAGAACCTGATGGCGACCCAGACGTTGTGGGGCTCGCTCGAGGATGCGGTCCGCAGGTCGCGGTGTTTCGTGCTGCTGGCTTCCCCGGCGTCGGCCGAGTCGGACGGGGTTCGCTTCGAAATCGAACGCTGGATGGAGCACAGGGACAGGACCGATCCCTTCCTGATCGTGCTGACCGGCGGCGAGATCGTCACCCGGAGCGGGCGGATCGACTGGAAACGCACCACTGCCCTACCGACGCTGCTGCGGGACTGGCTGACCGACGAGCCGAGCTGGGTCGATTTACGCACAGCGCGGCGGATGCCGGTGCGCAGTGCGGCGTTCCGCCGCGCGATAGTCCGCCTCGCGGCACCGGTCAGCGGGCTGGAGGCGGCGTCGCTGGAACGCGAGGATCTGCGGGCGCAGCGCCGGGCGCAGCGGATCCGGATGATGGTGCTGTCCGCGTTCATTGTGCTCGCGGTGCTGGCGACCGTGCTGGTCGTCGTGCAGCGCAATGAAGCCGTGCATCAGGGGTCGCTCGCCGAGCGACAGCGTCGCATCGCCACCGGCAGGGCATTCGTGGCGGAGGCGGACAGCCGACGAGCCGACGACCCGCGTACGTCGCTGCTGTCGAGTCTGGCGGCATTGACGGTGGATCCGACCCCGGAAGCCCGTACCGGCCTGGTCAACACTCTGATGGAGACCCATTTCGCCGGAACACCGGCGGTGTACGGCGACAATCTCGACGACTTCGCGATGAGCGCCGACGGCCGGGTCGCGGTCACCAGCACCTGGGTGGGGCGGGTGCCGGACAGCCCGGACTACCGGTATCAGGTGACGCTATGGGACTCGACGGACCCCGCGCGCTGGCAGCCCATCCGCACCCTCCCGGAATACCGGCAGTTCGCCCCGCCACGCCTGGCCCTGGACACGAACGGGCACACGCTGGCAGTCGCCGACCGGGAGGCCACCACACTGTGGGACCTGGATGCTCCCGGCGGCCTCCGCGCCCGCGGCCGGATACCTGGGAGGTGGGTCAACGGGCTCGCGTTCAGCCCGCATCTGCCGATTCTGGCCCTCGGCGCGGATAATTCGGTCGCGACCTGGAACATCACCGACCGGGACACACCAGCCCCAGCAAACGTGCTGCCCGACACCGGCGGGGTCGCCCGGCTCGCCTTCGCGCCGGACGGCCACACGCTGGCGTTGATTTCCGGCGGGAACCGTTTGGCCGGCGACAAGGGCCATTCCGGCACCACCCTGTGGGACGTCACCGATCCGAGCCACACGCCGATCACCGTGGGTGGCCATGTCGGCGGCGCCGTCCACGCGGTGGCCTTCAGCCCCGACGGGCGGTTCCTCGTCACCGGCGGCGGCGACGGGACCGCGGTGGTGTGGGACTACCACCACCGTGCGGAACCCACCCGGCGGACGACGCTGCGCGGACACGCGGCGCAGGTGGCCAGCGCGGCGTTCAGCCCGGACAGTCGCACACTGGTCACCGGAGGTGCCGACGGCGTGGCCTTCCTGTGGGATCTCGCAGCACCCGGCGATCCACCCCGGCTGGCCACCTTCGAGGGCCAGCGCGGCGAGGTACGGCACCTGAACTTCACCGCGGACGGCGAGACGGTGTTCACCTCGGGCACTGACGGCGCGACCAACCGGTGGCGAGTCGCCGGACACACCCGGCCCGCTGCCATCGGGACCGCACAGGGGCATCGCAACTCGCTGGCGAGGGTCGCGTTCAGCCCGGCCGATGATCGGGTGCTGGCGACAGCGAGCATGGACAACACGGCCGCGCTCTGGGACCTCGCCGACCCGCAGCACCCGCGCCGGTTCGCCGAACTCCCACACGCCGACGACGTCCGCGCCGTGGAATTCAGCCCGAACGGCGAACTGCTCGCTACCGCGAGCAAGGACGGGACAGTCAGTCTCTGGCGCGTCACCGGCACGAAGTCGGCGGAAAAGGCTGGTGACCTGCCAAAATCGTCCGAACTGAACGACCTCGCGTTCAGCCGCGACAACACGACCCTGGTCACAGCGAGCGGGCTGATCGGCGCGGTCGGCGGACAGGTACTCGTCTGGGACGTCACCGACCCGGCGCGGCCCGATCGCCGCTACGAACTCGGCCAGTGCGGGGGCGCGAGCACCGTGGCATTCAGCCCGGACGGACACACTGTCGCCGTCGGTGAGGTCTGTGGCCTGCGGTTGTGGGACGTGTCCGACCGCGCGGCACCGGAAGAACTCGCCCACCTGGACAACGCTTCCGGCGCGGAGGCTCTCGCTTTCAACCCGGACGGCACGGTCCTGGCGGCCGCCGGCGCCAAACAGCAACGCGAAAGTTACGACCACGCCCGGGAGACCACCCTGATGCTGGTGGACGTCTCCCGGCCACGGCAGCCACACCGTGTCGGGACGGCAGCCGCCGGCATCCTCGACGATCTGGCATTCAGCCCGGACGGGCACACACTCGCCACCGCGGGCAGCATGCCCCTGCTGTGGGATGTCGGCGACCTCACTCGCCCCGCACTGGTGGCAACCCTATCCGGGCACGGCTCCGACGTGGCCGCAGTGACGTTCGACCGAACCGGCGCGACCCTGGCCACCGCCGGCCGGGACACCACCGCAATCCTCTGGAACACCAGCGACCTGACCGGAATCGTCGCCCACGCCACCGACCTCGCCTGCTCGGCAGCCGGACCCGGATTCAACCCAGCCGAATGGAAACGCCTCGCCCCCGGAATGCCACACCAACAACTGTGCCCATGACTCCACGCCGGGCGAGGCCCGCGCCAGGAGCGGTTTGAATTCCCTGGCTACGGACAGATACGGAGAGCTTCCCGACCTGAAAGGAATGTGGCGCGCTCGGCATCGGTGAGGTCCCGGCCAGCCTGGCGGCAGGCAGTATCGATCGGGTCGCCCGAGTAGGCCGCCACGTTCCACAGCAGCGCCGTCGCGTCGTCGCTGCCGGTCACCAGCGTCGTGCCATCGGGGCTGAACGCGACCGCGAGAATGCTCGCAACGGCCGTGAGCAGACTTTCCTTGGCGTGCCCACTCAACGGAATCCCGAGCGGAGTTCCAGTACGTGCGTCCCACAAACGCGCGCGGCCGTCGTCGCCGCCACTGACGAGGGTCGCGCCGTCGGGGCTATACGCGACCGCCCGCACTGGCTTGTTGTGCCCGGCGAGCGGCGCGCCGACAAGTTCGCCGGTGCGCGTGGCCCACAGCCGGATCGTGCCCGCGTCGTTGGCGCTGGCCAAAGTCGTACCGTCAGGGCTGTAGGCCACCGACCACACTGATCCGTCGTGACTGTCGAGCGGCCCGAGCTTGGGCTGACCACTCGCCGGGTCCCAGAATCGGACCGTCCCATCGACTCCGCCGCTGGCCAGAGTCGTCCCGTCCGGGCTGAACGCGAGTGCTGCGATCGGACCACGGTGTCCGGTCAACGCCGTGCCGCGCGGCTCGGCGGTGGCGACGTCCCACAGTTGGATGGTTCCGTCGAAGCCGCCGCCGCTGGCCAGGGTCGCCCCGTCCCGGCTGATCGCGACGGCGCCGACGCGACCGAGTTGGCCGGCGAGCGGGGCCCCGCGCTGGTCGCCGGTCGCGGTATTCCACAGCCGCACCGCGCGTTCGTCTGCATCGGCGGTCGCGACTGTCGCCCCGTCGGGCGTGAAGGCCACCGACCAGACCTGCCCCGTATGCCCGGCCAATGGTTTGCCACGCGGCAGTCCCGACCGCCCGTCCCACAGCCGCGCCGTTCGATCGTTGCCCCCAGTCGCGACGACGCCGCCCGGACCGAACGCCACCGCGCGAATCGCGCCCGAATGACCGGCGAGCGGCACGCCGCGTGGCTGACCGAGCGCCGCGTCCCACAGTCGCACGCTGCCATCGAGGCCACCGGTCGCGAGGATCGCACCGTCTCGATCGAACGACATCGCGACGACCGCGCCCGTGTGGCCGGTGAGCGGTTCGCCAAGTCGCTCGCCGGTCCTGGTATCCCACAGTTGGACGGAGCCGTCGGCGCCCCCCCCCGGGGCGCCCGGGGTCGCCCGCGGGGGCGATGACCCCCCCCCCCGCCAAACCCGTCACCCCGGGGGGATGACACCCCGCGGACGCCCCCACGGCGCGAC
>NZ_JARWOP010000236.1 GCF_029868745.1 Nocardia wallacei
GCGCGCGCCTGGGGGCGGCGCACGACCCTGGCGGGCGCCTGGCGGGGCCGCGCCCCGTCGCCTACTACGGGGCCGGCGCGGGTGACCCGGCGGGCGCCCTCGAGCCGCGGCCCCGGGGGGCCGACGACCGTGGTTGTCGTGCTGGTGGTGGCCGTTTCCGTAGAACTCATCGGGCGGCTCGCTGACTGCGTCGACCGGCTTCGCCGGGCAACGGTGTGGTCGAAAACATCCGGCTCATCCTCTTGTTCGCCTCGGATACGGACGGAGCGCCTGCTGAGCATGTGTTTAGCATTAGCGTTCCCGCAGTGTCAATGTCATATATGTCGAATATGAGTATGACGCTAGAATATGATGAGAATAGCATTCTCGCCCAGGGTCGGGCGACGATCGCCGGGAGGTCACCGTGCGCGAACTCGCCGCGGAGCTGCTGCGCTGGCACGCCGCGAATACCGTCTATGCCCTCGCCACCATCGTCGGGGTGAGCGGCAGCGCGCCGCGTCCGCTGGGCGCGACGATGGCGGTGGACGAGGCGGGCAACGTCCGGGGCAGCCTGTCGGGCGGTTGTGTCGAAGGCGCGGTCTACGAACTGTGCCAGGAGGTCCTGGCCACGGGCGCCCCCGCCCGCCGCACCTTCGGCTTCAGCGCCGACGACGCCTTCGCCGTCGGCCTCACCTGCGGCGGCGAATTGGACGTCTTCGTCCACCGCGTCACCCCCGAGTCGTACCCGGCGATCGAGGCCGCCCTGGACATCGAGCACGCCGCGGCCATCGTGCGGGACTTGGACACCGGGGCGATCACGACCCTGCGGTTCCGTGTGGGCGCGAGTGCGGAAACGGAAACCCACGGCACAGGGCAGTTGGTGGTCGGTGCTGCGGGAGAGGCGGTGGGCGGTGTGGGAGAGGAAGGCCGTGCTGTGGGAGTCGGCTGGGGTGGGGTTGGGGAGATCGTCGGGGCGGCAATGGATTCTGCGGTGGTGCGGGTGGGCTGGGCGATGCTGGAAAGCGGGGGGAGTGGGGTGCGGGTGGTCGGGTGTGCGGATCGGGAGCGGACCGTGTTTGTCGACTCCTTCGCGCCGCCGCCGCGGATGATCGTGTTCGGCGCTACGGATTTCGCTGTCGCGCTGTGCCGGGTGGGGAAGTTGCTCGGGTATCGGGTGACGGTGTGTGAGGCGCGGCCCGCCTTCGCCGACCGGGCGCGGCTGCCCGACGCCGACGAGGTGGTGCGGGACTGGCCGCATCGCTATCTCGCCCGGACGCCGGTCGATGCGCGGACAGTGCTCTGCGTCCTCACCCATGACCCGAAATTCGATATTCCCGTGCTGAGTACCGCGCTGCGGCTGCCGGTGGCCTATGTGGGGGCGATGGGTTCGCGCCGGGCCGATCGGGAACGCCGGGCGCAGCTGCGTGCCGCCGGGGTCACCGAAAGCCAACTGGCCCTACTGCATTCGCCGATCGGCCTGGAACTCGGCGGGCAGACCCCGGAGGAGACGGCGGTGGCCATCGGCGCGGAGATCGTGGCCGTCCGGCGCGGCGGGTCCGCGCGCCCGTTGTCCGCGACCGAACGGCCCATCCACCCGGAAGACGCCCCCCATGCGCCCCGCCGCCTCGCCGCGGGATGACGCCTCCGGGTCAGTCCAGGAACAGGTCGCGCGTGGGGTTCTCGCCGCCGCCGTACCGGGTGAAGTCGGCGATCCCCGCGTAGCGCGACAAGGCGTCGACGTCGAGGAAGCAGTCACCGGTGACCCGCTTGGCCGGCTGCGTGACGATCGCGACCGCGGCATCGGCCATGATCTCGGGGCTGCGGGCGGAGGCGAGCTGCTGCTCGCCGTCGCGCAGGTTGGCGACCGCCGAGGTGGCGATGTAGGTCTCCGGCCACAGGCAGTTGAAAGCTATTCCGGCATCGGCGAATTCGGCCGCCCAGCCCTGCGAGAGCAACGTCATCCCGTACTTGGACAGGGTGTAGGCCGGATGCGCGCCGAGCCAGCGCGGTTTCAGGTTCACCGGCGGCGCGATGGTCAGCACGTGCGGGTTCGCCGAATCGCGCAGGTGCGGCAGGCACGCCTGGGTGAGGAGGAAGGTGCCGCGCAGGTTGATGTCCTGCATCAGGTCGAACTTCTTGGGCGACAGCCGCTCGGTGGGCTCGGTGGCGATGGCGCTGGCGTTGTTCACGCACACGTCGACCCCGCCGAAGCGCTCCACCGCGGTGTCCACCAGTCGCCGCACATCGGCCTCGTTGCGGACATCGCCGACCACCGCGGCCGCCCGGCCGCCCGCGGCCTCCACCTCCGCGGCGGCGGTGTGCACGGTGCCGGGCAGCCGCGGATGCGGCTCGGCGGTCTTGGCGAGCAGGACGATATTCGCGCCCCGCCGGGCCGCGGCGAGCGCGATCGCCAGGCCGATACCGCGGCTGGCGCCGGATATCACCATCGTGCGATCGGTGAGCGGCTGTTGCTGGTCGGACATGGCACTCCTCGGGGCCGGAACCTGCCTTGAGCAGGCGTTCGCGCCAAACGGTATTGGCATTCTCCATTTACGGAAGTAGCATATTCGATGATGGACAACCAAGTGCACACCTCGTCCGGCATCCCGCTGGATCCGGTCTACGGGCCGGACGATCGGCGCGGCGACCCGCCCGCCCCGGGTGCCTATCCCTTCACGCGCGGCAACTTCGCGACCGGATACCGGGGACGGCTGTGGACGTTCCGCCAGTACTCCGGTTTCGGAACGGCGGAGGAGTCCAACCAGCGCTACCGGTACCTGCTCGAGCAGGGCGGCACCGGCCTGTCGGTGGCGCTGGACCTGCCCACCCAATGTGGCTACGACTCCGATGATCCCGAGGTGAGCGAGGAGGTCGGCCGCGTCGGCGTCGCCGTCGACACGCTCGCCGACGCCGAGGTGCTGTTCGACGGCATCCCGCTGGACAAGATCAGCACCAGCTTCACCATCAACGGCACCGCCGCGATTCTGCTGGCGTTCTACGTGGCCGCCGCGGAGAAGAAGGGCGTGCCGCGGGCGAAGCTCACCGGAACGATCCAGAACGACATCCTCAAGGAGTACGCCTCCCGCGGCACCTGGATCTGGCCGCCGGAGCCGTCGCTGCGGCTGATCGCCGACACCATCGAGTTCTGCGCGGCCGAGGTGCCGCGGTTCAACGCGATCTCGGTGGCGGGCGCGCACTTCCGCGACGCGGGCGCGAATGCCGTGCAGGAGATGGCATTCACCCTCGCCGACGGAGTCACCTACTGCGACACCGTGATCGCGCGCGGCCGGATGACGATCGACCAGTTCGCCCCGCAGATCTCGTTCTTCTTCTACACCCACGGCGACTTCTTCGAGGAGGTCGCGAAATACCGTGCGGGACGGCGTCGCTGGGCCACCATCGTGCGCGAGCGCTACGGCGCCGACACCGACAAGGCGTCGATGTTCCGGTTCGGCTGCGTCGCCGGTGGCGCGTCGCTGTATGCCCCGCAGGCGCAGAACAATCTGGTGCGGGTGGCCTACGAGGCGCTGGCCGCGGTGCTCGGCGGCGTGCAGTCGATGTTCACCGCCGCGTGGGACGAGCCGTTCGCGCTGCCCAGCGAGGAGTCGGCGACGCTGGCGCTGCGCACCCAGCAGATCCTCGCCTACGAGACCGGGGTGACCCGGGTGGCCGATCCGCTCGGCGGCTCCTACTTCGTGGAGAGCCTCACCGACGCCACCGAGGCCAAGATCATCGAGATCATGCACGACCTGGAGCAGCACGGCGGCATGGTGCGCTGCATCGAGGACGGATACCTGCAGAGCCTGATCGCGGACGAGGCGTACCGGCTGCATCAGGCGGTCGAATCCGGCGAGCACCCGGTGGTCGGGGTGAACCGATTCGTCTCCGATGAGCCGGCGCCCGATATCGGCACCTACGAATTGGACGCGGACGGCCGGGAGCGGCAGCTGAAACGCCTGGCCCGGGTGAAGGCGGAACGCGATTCCGCGGCGGTGCGCACGGCGCTCGCCGACCTGTCGCGGGCCGCGGAGGGAGACGACAATCTGATGCATCATCTGGTCGACTGCGCCAACGCCTACTGCACGGTCGGTGAGATCACCGCGGCGCTGAAATCGGTGTGGGGCGAATTCCAGCAGCCGGTGGTGTTCTGATGACGGCGCCCGCCCGCGTGCTCGTCGCCAAGCCCGGACTCGACGGGCACGACCGCGGCGCCAAGATCGTCGCCCGCACCCTGCGCGACGCCGGATTCGAGGTGGTGTACACCGGGATTCGGCAGCGCGTGGAGGACATCGTGTCGATCGCGTTGCAGGAGGACGTGGCCGTGGTGGGCCTGAGCATCCTCTCCGGCGCGCACCTCGCGCTGACCAAACGAGTGGTGGACGCGCTGCGCGCCGCCGGCGCCGGTGATATCGCGGTCGTCGTGGGCGGCACCATCCCGCAGGCCGATGTGCCGAAGCTGCTGGAATGCGGTGCGGCCGCGGTGTTTCCGACGAGCACCCCGCTGGAGACGCTCGTCAGCGAGATCCGTGCGCTGACCGGAAGCGCCGCGCAGTGAGCGGGCGCGATCCGGCGCGTGGCCGGAACCCTCACCCACGCAAGCAGCTTCGCGGCCGGGCGCCGCGCGCTGACCGCCACCGCGCCGCCGTGACCGGGCGCGACACGTATTCACGCAGTCTGGAGGACACGTGCGCATCGGAGTGATGATCGGACCGGAGAAGGGGGACTCCGCGCGCAAGCTGGAGCGGATGCTCCGCGATATCGAGTGGGCCGAGTCCGCGGGACTGTCGACGGCGTGGATCCCGCAGATCCCCACCGACTTCGACGCCTTGATCACCATCGCCGCGATGGGGCTGCGCACCTCGCGCATCGAGCTGGGCACCGCGGTCGTGCCGTTGCAGGCGCAGCATCCGGTCGCGCTGGCGCGCCAGGCGCTCTCGGCGCAGGCGGCGGCCGGGGGACGGCTGGCGCTGGGCGTCGGGCCCTCGCACCACTGGATCATCCGCGGCATGCTGGGCCTGCCCTACGAGAAACCGGCCACCTACACCCGCGACTATCTCGAGGTGCTGCGCGCGGGGCTGACCGGCCCCGGTTCGGTGGACGTGGAGAACGAGACGTTCACGGTGCACAATCCGTTCGATCTCGGGCCGGTGGCTCCGGTGCCGGTGCTCGTGGCCGCACTCGGGCCGGTAATGCTGCGCATCGCGGGGGAGCAGGCCGACGGCACGGTGCTGTGGATGGCCGACGAGCGCGCGATCTCCGAGCACGTCGTCCCGAAGATCACCAAGGCGGCCGCCGACGCGGGCCGTTCCGCGCCGCGCGTGGTCGCCGGGTTGCCGGTGTGTCTGTGCGAGCCGGGGCGGGTGGACGAGGCGCGGGCACGCGCGAACCGGATTCTCGGCGAGGCCGAGGTGTCACCGAACTATCAACGACTGCTCGAGCAGGGCGACGCCCGCGACATCGGCGACCTGTGCCTGGCCGGTGACGAGGCCGAGATCGCGGCCGGGCTGCGGCGCTACGCCGACGCGGGCGCCACCGACATCTCGGTGCGGCTGCTGCCGATCGGCGACAACCGCGACGAACTCGTCGCGTCCAAGCAGCGCACGCGGGAGATGATCGCGGGCCTGGCCCGCGAAATGCGTTGAGCCGCAGGTTCAACCATGGCCGGGCGGCGCGCGGACGCCTCGCCGCATCCGGATGGCGGTGAAGGAGGAGCTGTGGGGTCGGACATGCCCGGAACGGATCGGGAGCGGCGCGGCGGGGCCGGTTCCGGCCCACTGGCCGGAGTGCGGATACTCGAGGTCGGCACCATGCTGGCCGGGCCGTACGCCACTATGATGCTCGCCGATCTGGGTGCGGAGGTCACCAAGCTGGAGCCGGCGGGTGGCGACATCTCCCGCAAGGTGAGCGACAGCTATTTCGCAAGCCTGAACCGGGGCAAGCGCAGCATCCGCCTGGAACTCGACAGCGAGCCGGGCCGGAAACGGCTGGGTGAGCTGGTGGCGGAATCGCATGCGCTGCTGGTGAATTTGAAGCCGTCGGCGATCCGGCGGCTGGGGCTCACCTACGACGCGCTCCGGCGGTACAACGAGCGGATCGTCTGTGTCGCCATCACCGGCTACGGGCTGCACGGCGGCGACGATCCGGCATTCGACTACGTGATCCAGGCGGCGGCCGGGATCGCCGCGCTCACCGGCGATCCGGCGGGGCCGCCGACGCTGCCGGGGTACTCGTCGGCGGACAACTCGACCGGATTGACCGCGGCGCTGGGCCTGCTCGCCCAGATCGTCTCGGGTCGCGGTGGGCAGATCGACGTCTCGCTGTACGAGGTGATGCTCTCGCAGCTGAACTATCACGCCGCCGCCTACCTCAACGACGGCAAGCGCCCGCAGCGCCGCCCCTTCGGCGCGCACTCGTATTATGTTCCCGCCCAGATCTTTCCGACCGCCGAGGGGCATCTGGCGCTGTTCGTCACGCACGACGGATTCTGGAAGAGTTTCGCCGCCGAGGCGGGCGTGGCGGGTTTCGAGCTGATGGCCGACCGGGTATCGCGCCGCGACGAGGTACTGGCCGCGGTCACCACCGCCTTGGCCGCCGACACCGCGACGGGCTGGGAAGCCCGCCTGCGCCCCCTCGGCATCCCCGCCGCCGCCGTCCGGGAACTACCCGACGCCCTCCACGCCAGCCCCGAGGCCGTCATCACCGCAGGCGAATACCGCTTGGTAGGCAACCCGATTCGCGTCGCGGGCTATGAGCCCGAGTACGGCCCGCCCCCACAGTTGGGTGAACACGGGGGCTGAGTTCCCAGCCCGCCTCATCATCCCGACGTTCCCAGCTTGTTCGTCATCCCGGCGTCCCCAGCCCGTCCGTCATCCCGGCATGCTTTTGGCCGGGATCCATCGCGCAGACGTGGATCCCGGCCAAAAGC
>NZ_JARWOP010000237.1 GCF_029868745.1 Nocardia wallacei
CCGCCGCCCCCCCGGGGGGCTACCCCCCCCCCCCGGCGCTCACCGGGGGGGTGCTCTCCGGCGCCCCCCCCCTGCCGGGCGCCCCCGCAACCCCCCCAAAAACCCCGGGGCGCCCCCCCCCAAACGCGGCCCCCGCAACAACTTTCGCCCGCCGGAAACAGCGGTAGGCGAGTTACTCCTCGAGCGCGCCCGGGGCGGTCTTGGAGACCGTCATCAGGAACTCGAGGTTGTTCTTGGTCTTCTTCAACCGGTCGATCAGCAGATCGATGGCCTGGTGCGAATCCAGCCCGGAGAGCACGCGACGCAGCTTGTGCAGCACCGCGGCCTCGTCGGGATTCATCAGCAGATCGTCGCGGCGAGTACCGGACGGGTTGACGTCGACGGCCGGGAACACGCGCCGCTCGGCGATCTTGCGGTCCAGCTTCAGCTCGGCGTTGCCGGTGCCCTTGAACTCCTCGAAGATCACCGTGTCACCGGTCGAACCGGTCTCCACCATCGCGGTGGCGATGATCGTCAGCGAGCCGCCGTTCTCGATGTTGCGCGCCGCGCCGAGGAACCGCTTGGGCGGGTACAGCGCGGTCGAGTCGATACCACCGGAAAGGATGCGGCCCGACGCCGGCGACGCGTTGTTGTACGCGCGGCCGAGGCGAGTGATGGAGTCGAGCAGCACGACCACGTCCTGACCCATCTCCACCAGGCGCTTGGCCCGCTCGATGGCCAGCTCGGCGACCGAGGTGTGGTCCCCCGGCGGCCGGTCGAAGGTGGACGCGATCACCTCGCCGCGCACGGTGCGCTGCATGTCGGTGACCTCTTCCGGACGCTCGTCGACCAGCACCACCATGAGGTAGACCTCGGGGTTGTTGACCGCGATCGCATTCGCGATGTCCTGCATGATCGTGGTCTTACCGGCCTTCGGCGGCGACACGATCAAGGCGCGCTGTCCCTTACCGATCGGCATGATCAGGTCGATCACCCGGGTGGTGAGCTTGTTGGGCTGAGTTTCCAGCCGCAGCCGCTGATTCGGGTACAGCGGGGTCAGCTTGTTGAAGTCCGGGCGGCGCTTGGCGCTGTCGATGTCGCTGCCGTTGACGGTGTCGAGGCGCACCAGCGGATCGAACTTCTGCCGCTGGTTTCCGGCCTCGCCCTCGCGGGGCGCGCGCACCGCGCCGGTGATGGCGTCACCGCGGCGCAGACCGTTCTTGCGGACCAGGTTCATCGACACGTACACGTCGTTCGGCCCGGCCAGGTAGCCGGAGGTGCGCACGAACGCGTAGTTGTCGAGCACGTCCAGGATGCCGGCCACGGGCTGCAGGACGTCGTCCTCGCGGATCTCGACGTCGCGGGTCTCGCTGCCGCCGCTCTCGCGGTCGCGACCGCGCCGCCGCTCGCGGAAGCGGCGACCGCGCCGGCCTCGGCCGGACTCGTCGTCGTCACCGCCACCATCGCGGCCATCACGGCCGCCTCGGGCGCCGTTCTGGTTGTTCTGGTTCTGACCGCCCGACTGCTGGTTGCGGTCGCGACGACGCTCGCCCGCATCCTGCTCCGGCTTCGCCTCGCCCTCGGTCTTCGCCTCGGACTTGTTCTCGGCCTTGCCTTCCGAACCCTCCGCGGCGCGCTGCTCGCGGCCCCGGCGCTGCCGGCCCCGGCCACGCTGACCACCCTCGCGGCCCGCGTCGTCGCCCGAATCGGCGGAGTTCTGCTCGGCCGGCTTGTCCGTGCCCACACCGTCGAGCGTCTGCTGCTCGGCCCGCGCCGACTTGCCGCCCTCGTTGCGACCGGCGGAGTCGTTCTTCGCGGCGGGCTCGGACTTCTTGCCGGACTCCGACTTGTCGGACTTCTCGGTCCTGTCCGACTTCTCGGCCTTGGCCGCGGGCTCGGACTTGGCGGCGGGCTCCGTCACGGCCGCGGGCGCCTCGCTCGCGGCGGCCTGCGCCTCACCCTTCGCGTCGGCGGCCTTCTCGGCCCGGCCGCGCGCGGGGGCAGCGGCCTTTCCCGACCCGGAAGATTGGTTTTCTTTGATAGCGGCGATCAGATCGCCTTTACGCATCCCGGATGTGCCTCGGATACCGAGCTCTCCGGCAAGCGCACGCAATTGCGGCAACAACATTCCAGTCAGCCCCGATCGTGCGACGTCAGTTTGTTCGCTCATCTTCGAAATCTGTCCGGAGTCACTTTCGCGGTCCGAGGTGCGCACATCGGTCTCCACCCCGGGTGTCGCGAGCAGGTCCGTATCTGTCACGGAGATCCTTTCCTTCCCTCGATTGCCGTGTGCTTGTTCGAGGGTTTCGTCCCGAAGTCCGGTCACTGCGCCGAACTCGGATGCCGTATCGCCTGCCCCGCCGGACCGGCGGCGAAACACCACCTGGTCACAGCCACCGGTTCACAAAGGTGGGAGTGATCATTCCAGTTGCTGTCCTCGATGTACGAGACTCGGGTCCCGAGCCTGAGCAAGGAGCCTTCTGGAGCGATTGCCCTGATGAAGCACCGGCGACTGACGCGCACGATGTACGGACTCGCTCAGGATAGCTCCCACCGTTCACCTCAGCAAGGCAGGCGCGCCGTCAATCGACCCGGACGCCGTCGGAGATGTCCGGCCGGATCACCCGCAAACCGTCGATCACCGCCCGTTCACGCAGCTCAGCGGGAAAATCTCCGGTGCTCAACGCCAGCACCGTCGGCCCCGCGCCCGACACCGTCGCCGCGATTCCGGCCTCGCGCAATCGCGCGATCCACGTCGTCGTGAGCGGCAGCGCGGACGAGCGATAGCCCTGGTGCAGCCGGTCCGCCGTGGCGGGTAGCAGCAGGTCGGGACGCTGCGTCAGGGCGACCACGGCCAGTGCCGCGCGACTGGCGTTGAACGCCGCGTCACCGTGCGGGACCAGGTCCGGCAGCATGCCGCGGGTATGCGCGGTCGAGGACCGCTCCTCGGGGACCAGTACCGTCGCGCACAGCGCGGGGTGCGGATCCAGCCGCACCGCACGGTATATGCGCTGATGGTCCGCCGA
Organism: Nocardia wallacei; assembly: GCF_029868745.1. Classification (GTDB taxonomy): domain Bacteria; phylum Actinomycetota; class Actinomycetes; order Mycobacteriales; family Mycobacteriaceae; genus Nocardia; species Nocardia wallacei_B. Next base: position 3,006 of record NZ_JARWOP010000237.1, read on the forward strand.
ACCGTTGGCGCCGTTCGCGACCGGGCCGCCGGTTTCGGTCCACGACACCACGATGCCGCCGAGCACGCTCGCCGCCGCGTTGTCGGGGTGTCCCTCGAATTCCGAAGCCAGCTGCACCAATTCGGCATCGTCACAGGCCAGCTCCGCGTCGAACTCGGCGGCCAAGCCACGGGCCGCGGCCAGCCCGCCGACCACCGCCGAGGCAGACGACCCGAGCCCACGAGAGTGCGGAATCACATTGCGGCACAACACATCCAGGCCGTTGGCCCAGACGCCCGCCGATTCCAACCCCCTTTCGATCGCACGCACCACGAGATGTGAAGGGCCCCAAGGCACGTCGTCGGCGCCTTCACCCTCCACCCGGATCGTAAGCCCGGAATCGGTCGTGCGCACCACGATCTCGTCATAAAGCCCCAGGGCGATACCGAGCGAGTCGAAGCCCGGACCCAGATTCGCGCTCGACGCCGGCACCCGGGCCGTCACGGTGATACCGGGCGGCAGGGTCCGAGTCATCAACCGACCTTCGCGCGAGCTCAACTCAGGCCAGCTCGAGTTCGTGGGCCACCGCGACCGGGTCGACCTGGATCGCCTGCACCTCCGGCATGCCAGACAGGGCCGTGTCGGGGTCCTTGAGGCCGTTGCCCGTCACCGTGCACACCACGGTCAGCCCGGCGTCCAGCCAGCCCTCCGCGCGGGCGGCCAGCAGCCCGGCCACGCTCGCCGCCGAGGCGGGCTCGACGAACACGCCCTCGGTGCTCGCGATCAGCCGGTACGCGTCCAGGATCGCCTCGTCGGTGGCGGCCCGGAAGGCGCCGCCGGACTCCTCCTGCGCGCGCACCGCGCTGTTCCACGAGGCCGGCGCGCCGATCCGGATGGCGGTGGCGATGGTCTCGGGATTCTTCACCGGCGCCCCGGCGACCAGCGGCGCGGCACCGGCGGCCTGCACGCCCAGCATGCGCGGGCGGCTCGTGGTGACGCCGTCGGCGTGGTACTCGCTGTAGCCCTTCCAGTACGCGGTGATGTTCCCGGCGTTGCCGACCGGCAGCGCGTGCACGTCGGGCGCGCGGCCCAGCGCGTCGCAGATCTCGAACGCCGCGGTCTTCTGGCCCTCGATGCGGGCCGGGTTCACCGAGTTGACCAAGCCGACCTCCGGGAATTCGGAGGTCACCTTGCGGGCCAGCTCCAGGCAGTCGTCGAAATTGCCCTGCACCTGGATGATCTTGGCGCCCAGCATGACCGCCTGCGCCAGCTTGCCCATGGCGATCTTGCCCTGCGGGATCAGCACCGCGCAGTGCATGCCCGCGCGGGTGGCGTAGGCGGCGGCCGAGGCCGAGGTGTTGCCGGTGGAGGCGCACAGCACCGCCTTCTGGCCGCGGGCCTTGGCGTCGGTCATCGCCATGGTCATGCCGCGGTCCTTGAAGGAACCGGTCGGATTCAGGCCCTCGACCTTGAGATAAACCTCACAGCCGGTGAGCTGCGACAGGTGGTGCGCGGGCACCAGCGGGGTACCGCCCTCGAACAACGTGACCGGCTCCCAGTCCGCGCCGACCGCTAGTCGATCGCGATACGCGGCGATCAACCCCGGCCAGGGAGTGTGCACAGCCGCCGGCTGCACTCCTGTACTCATTCCTCGGTGCCTTCCAATCTCAGAACGCTGGTCACGGACGTGACGGACTCCAGTTCGGCGAGCGCTGACACCGTATCGGCCAGCGCCGACTCCTGTGCGTGGTGGGTGACCACGACGAGTCGTGCTCCCTCGTCGTGTCCCTCTTGGCGGACCGTCGAGATGCTGACGCCGTGTTGGGCGAATTCGCCGGCTACCGCCTGCAGCACCCCGGTGCGATCGGCGACCTTCAGGTTCACGTGGTAGCGGGTGGGTGTGTCGCCGATCGGCGCGATCGGCAGCTCAGCATAAACCGATTCACCCGGGCCGCGACCACCGTAGAACTTGTTGCGCGCCGCCATCACCAGGTCGCCCATCACCGCGGACGCCGTGGGGGCGCCGCCGGCGCCCTGGCCGTAGAACATCAACCGGCCGGCGTTCTCGGCCTCGACCACCACGGCGTTGAAGGCGCCGTCGACGGCCGACAGCGGATGCTTGCGCGGGATCAGCGCCGGGTACACCCGCACCGAGACCCGCTCCTTGCCGCCCTCGGCCGCGGGCAGCTCGCCCGGGACGCGCTCGCAGATGGCCAGCAGCTTCACCGTGCAGCCGACGGCCGCGGCGGTCTCCAGGTCCTCACCGGAGATCTTGGTGATGCCCTCGCGATAGACGTCGGCGGCGGTGACACGGGTGTGGAAGGCCAGCGAGGCCAGGATCGCGGCCTTGGCCGCGGCGTCGTAACCCTCCACGTCGGCGGTCGGATCGGCCTCCGCGTAGCCCAGCCGGGTGGCCTCGGCCAGCACGTCCGAGTAGTCGGCCCCGGTCTCGTCCATCGCCGAGAGGATGAAATTCGTTGTGCCGTTGACGATTCCGACCACCCGGTTGACCCGGTCACCGGACAGCGACTGGATCAGCGGGCGCACCACCGGGATCGCCCCGGCGACGGCGGCCTCGAAGTACAGATCCGCGCGGCTGCGCTCGGCGGCGGCGGCCAGCTCGCCGGTGTAGTCGGCCAGCAGCGCCTTGTTCGCGGTGATCACCGACTTGCCCGCGTTGAGCGCCGCCAGGATGACCTTGCGCGCCGGGTCGATGCCGCCCATCACCTCGACCACGAGGTCCACGTCGTCGCGGCCCACGAGGGCCTCGGCGTCGGTGGTCAGCAGCTCCTCCGGGAGACCGCGATCGACGCCGAGCCGGCGCACGGCGACCCCGCGCAGCACGACCGGCGCGCCCACGCGCGAGCGCAGGTCGTCGGCATGGTCGCGGAGGATTCGCACCACCTCGGTACCGACATTGCCCATACCGAGCACCGCGACGCCGATCGGATGATCGACGCCGAAACCGCCGGCACCCGTGCGGCTCGATACCTCGCTCATGGCTCCACCTCCAAACTCAACAGATCGCCCACCGTCTCGCGACGCAGGATCAGCCGCGCCTGCCCGTCGCGCACGGCCACCACGGCCGGCCGGGTCAGCATGTTGTAGCGGCTGGACATCGAATAGCAATAGGCGCCCGTACCGGCGAGGGCGCCCCCGGGGCCGGGGGCCCCCGGCGCCGTGGCCGCCCTTTTGGTTTTGGCAACACCTTAATTCGCCGTCGAGCCGGGCCGCGCCATGGCCGTTCCGGGCACGGTGACGCTGTACTTGGTCGCAACCACAAAGCACGTTACGCTGTACGCCGGCGCCCGGCGCCGCTA